>JACXUS010000159.1 GCA_014763785.1 Sphingomonadales bacterium
GCCCCCGAGGCCCCGACCATCGGGATCGCGCTGCCAGGGTCGGCCACGATCTGCGCGGCGGCCGCCGCCAGCCCGCCCGCCAGATAGAAGAGCGCAAAGCCAAGATGGCCCAGCTGATCCTCGAGGTTGTCGCCAAAGACCCACAGAAACAGCATGTTGCCCGCGATATGCATCACCCCGGCATGCAGGAACATATGCGTCACCAGCCCGTGAAGATAGGCGCCCTGCGTCACCGCCCCAGGGTAGAGCGCCCAATTCGCCCATAACTGCTGCATGTTGCCCGCCCAGGGCATCGTCAGACCGAACAGCACAAGATTGAGCGCAATGATCCCCCAGGTGACGAAAGGGGGGCGCTGCGAGGGGTTGTGATCACGGATCGGGAACATGGCGCGATGGTGCCGAAGTCGCGGCGCCGGTCAAGGGGCTTGGCACAGGGCCGTGCCCCCGACCGGACCGGGATTGCTAAGTGTGGCTTACTTCGTGGCCTGGATCATCACCGCGCCTTCACGGGTCAGCTCCAGCAGGCCCCCGGTGATCTGGGCGCCGTCGATCCGGCTGATATGGGAATGGAAGGCCTGCTCGGCCTGCATCTGCGGATCGGGGCACATCATCCGGGTGCCCGCCAGCGCACCGATTTTCAGCGCGCCGCCCTCCGCGCTGATCCGCCCTGAATAGCGGTTGCAGCCCGAGGTGCCCGCCAGCAAACCGGGTTCGGGCTGGGTGATCGTCACAGTGACCCCCTCGGGGACCGGCTGGCCGTCGATCTCGGTCACGCGCCATTCGACGCCGGTGCCGAGCACGGCCAGCGGATCGGCCCCGGCCGCGGCCTCGTCTTTGCAGGCCATCAGCGACAGACAGGCCAGAGCGGCAAACAGCGGCGCGGCAAACGGGGAACGGGTCATCACATTACTCCAGTCAGAACGGCGCCAGAATGGGCGCGCCCGGCGGCGCGTGCAAGGCGCCTCACGCGATGGTGTGATCAGAAGGTCGGCGGCGTGTTGATCCAGATGAGCGTGGTGCGCCCGTCGGCGGCATTGGCCCAGGCATGCGGGCGGCGGCTTTCGAAATAGATCGAATCGCCGGGGCCGAGCTCGTGCAGCTCGTCGCCGTCCAGCGTGATGCGGAAGCGCCCCTCGATCACGGTGATGAATTCCTCGCCCTCGTGGTCATAGCCGCCCTGCGAGGTGGCCCCGGGCGCGAGGATGAAGCGGTGGCAATCCATCTGGCGCCGCCCCTCGGCCAGCACCTCGACGCGCACGCCCTCGACCGGCATCGGCCAGACCCGCGCGGCGCCCGCGCGCACCACCGCGCCCCCCGGTTCGTCCTGCCCCGACAGCCGCGAGACGGTGGTGCCGAAATATTGCGCGAGATCGGCCAGCACCTTGAAGCTGACGCCCGCGCCGGTGCGTTCCAGCGTGGAGAGCGCCGAAGCCGACACCCCGACCGCCTGCGCCACATCGTCAAGCGTTTCGCCGCGGGCAAGGCGCGTCTGGCGCAGCGCGCTGCCAAGCGCCTCGTTGGTGATGTCGTGATCGAGCGGCGCAGTGCCCTCGGCCTCGAGCGTGGCGCGGATCGCGGCCGGATTGAGCCCGGCCTCGCGCCGCAGAAAGGAAATCCGCTGCAGCCGCGCCACATCGGCGGGTGAATAGAGCCGCTGCCCCGAGGCGCGCCGCGCGGGCGCCACCAGCCCCTGGGTTTCCCATAGCCGCACGGTCGAGGGCGCGACGCCCGCCGCCCGCGCAGCCTCGGTCACCCGGAAGAGCGGCTCTTCGGGCGGATCGTCGGGGGAGGGGACGGCGGCAATGGTCATTTTTTCAGCCTTACACAGGGATCATGCCCCGCGCCATCGCGGCTGTCAAAAAATTTCTTGCAGAAAAAATGTAAAGTGAGATTGTGAGCCATCTCGAATCGGAGCATCCCATGACTGTCCAGACCTCGCCCGAACTCACCGCCCGCAAGACCGCCGCCATCGCGAACGGCGTCGGCATGACCACGCAGATCTATGCCGCCAAGGCCGAGAATGCCGAGGTCTGGGACAAGAACGGCACCCGCTTCATCGACTTCGCCGCGGGCATTGCGGTGGTGAACACCGGCCACCGCCACCCCAAGGTGATCGCGGCGGTCAAGGCGCAGCTCGACGCCTTCACCCACACCTGCCATCAGGTGATGCCCTATGAAAACTATGTGGAACTGGCCGAGCGGCTGAACGCCAAGGTGCCGGGGGACTTCCCGAAGAAGACGATCTTCGTGACCACCGGCGCCGAGGCCGTGGAAAATGCGATCAAGATCGCGCGCCATTACACCGGGCGCCCGGGCGTCGTGGCCTTTGGCGGCGGCTTCCATGGCCGGACCTTCATGACCATGACCCTCACCGGCAAGGTCCAGCCCTACAAGGCGGGCTTCGGTCCGATGATGAACGACGTCTGGCACCTGCCCTATCCGAACGCGCTGCATGGCGTCAGCATGGAGGATGCGGTGACCGCGCTCGAGCGGCTCTTCAAGGCCGATGTGGAACCCGGCCGCGTCGCCGCGATCATCCTTGAGCCCGTGCAGGGCGAAGGCGGCTTCGTGCCCGCGCCTGATGGGTTCATGCAGAAGATCCGCGAGATCTGCGATCAGCACGGCATCGTCATGATCGCCGACGAGGTGCAGACCGGCTTTGCCCGCACCGGCAAGCTGTTTGCGATGGAACATCACGGCGTGGCCGCCGATATCACCACCATGGCCAAGGGTCTGGGCGGCGGTCTGCCGATCTCGGCGGTGACCGGCAAGGCTGAGATCATGGACCACCCGCAGCCGGGCGGTCTGGGCGGCACCTATGCGGGTAACCCGCTTGGCGTTGCGGCGGCCCATGCGGTTCTCGACGTGATCGAGGAAGAAGACCTCTGCGCCCGCGCCGAGCGTCTGGGCGCGCGCCTGAAACAGCGTCTGGCGGGCATCGCCGAAAACGTGCCGGAAATCGTCGAGATCCGCGGCCCGGGCTTCATGAACGCGGTCGAGTTCAACGTGGCCGGCACCGACCGCCCGAACCCCGATTTCGTCAAGCGCGTGCTGTCGGAGGCGCTCGACCGTGGGCTGATCCTGCTCAGCTGCGGGGTCTATGGCAACGTGATCCGCTTCCTTGCGCCGATCACCATCCCGGATGCGATCTTCGACGAGGCGATGGATATCCTCGAGGCCTCGATCCTCGCCGCGAAGAAGGGCTGATCCATGTGGGGCGAGGCCGCGCGCATGACCCAGCTCGACGACACCGACCAGCGCCTGATCGCCGCCTTGCGGCGGGACGGCCGGGCGGCGGTGTCGGACCTCGCGGCCCATCTGGGCCTGTCGCGCGCCACGGTGCGCGCGCGGATCGAACGGCTGATTGCCCGGGGGGAAATCTCGGGCTTCACCGTGCTCACCCGCGCCGATGCGACCGAGGCCCCGGTGCGCGGGCTGATGATGCTGGCGATCGAGGGGCAGGGCACGCAGCGCATCGTGACGCGTCTGCTGGGCCTGCCGCAGGTGCAGGCGGTGCATACGACCAACGGGCAATGGGATCTGATCCTCGAGCTCGGCGCGCGCAGCCTGCCCGAGCTTGACGAGACGATCCTTGCGATCCGCCGGGTCGAAGGCGTGCTGCGCACCGAGACCAGTTTGCAGCTGTCCACCCGCCGCCCCTCTGCGCGGCTCTGAGCGGCACGGGCGCGCCGGGGCTCTGCCCCGGACCCCGGAGTATTTGACCCAAGAAAAAACCGCTGCGTTTTCCTTGGTCAAAAATACTCTGGGGTGAATTGGCCGCAGGCCAAGAGGGGCAAGGCCCCTCCGCCACGATCACCATTGCGTGCGGCCCGACCGCCCCCGCGACATGGCGGCGCATCCTCCTTGGCCCGGGCGCGATCTGCCCCTATGATTGCGCCCGCGGACAGGAGGACCCCCGATGATCGTAGAGCTTGGCCATTTCGCCCTGATCCTTGCGCTTGCCGTTGCGCTGGTTCAGTCCATCGTGCCGATTATCGGTGCACAACGCGGCTGGACGGGCTGGATGGCGGTGGGCGAGCCCGCGGCCTCGGCGCAGTTCCTGCTGATCGCGGTCAGCTTCGCGGCGGTCACCTATGCCTTCATCACCTCGGATTTTTCGCTGCAGCTGGTCTATGCCAATTCGCATACCGACAAGCCGATGCTCTACAAGGTCACCGGCGTCTGGGGCAACCACGAGGGGTCGATGCTTCTGTGGGTGCTGATCCTTGCGCTCTTTGGGGCCTGTGCGGCGTGGTTCGGCGGCGCGCTGCCGCCCGGGTTGCGGGCGCGTGTGCTCAGCGTGCAGGGGATGATCGGCGCGGCCTTTCTGGCCTTCATCGTCTTCACCTCGAACCCGTTCACCCGTCTGGCCGAGCCGCCCTTCAACGGGCAGGACCTGAACCCGCTCCTGCAGGACCCGGGATTGGCCTTCCACCCGCCGTTCCTCTACCTCGGCTATGTCGGCCTGAGCATGGCGTTTTCCTTCGCGGTCGCGGCCCTGATCGAGGGGCGGGTCGATGCCGCCTGGGCGCGTTGGGTGCGGCCCTGGACGCTGGCGGCGTGGATCTTTCTGACCATTGGCATCGCGCTGGGGTCGTGGTGGGCCTATTACGAACTCGGCTGGGGCGGCTTCTGGTTCTGGGACCCGGTCGAGAATGCCTCGTTCATGCCGTGGCTGCTGGCGGCGGCGCTTTTGCACAGCGCGATCGTGGTGGAAAAGCGCGAGGCGCTGAAAAGCTGGACGATCCTGCTGGCGATCATGGCGTTCGGCTTCTCGCTCATTGGCACCTTCCTCGTGCGCTCGGGCGTCATCACCTCGGTGCACAGCTTCGCCAATGACCCCGAGCGGGGGGTCTTCATCCTTGCCATTCTGGCGGTTTTCGTGGGCGGGGCGCTGACGCTGTTCGCGGCGCGGGCGGGGGCAATGCAGGCCAAGGGCGTCTTCTCGATGGTCTCGCGCGAGACCGCTCTGGTGATGAACAACATCCTGCTGGCGGTGTCGGCGCTGATCGTCTTCACCGGCACGATCTGGCCGCTGGTGGCGGAGATGGTCTGGGATCGCAAGCTGTCGGTGGGCGCGCCGTTCTTCGAGAAGGCCTTCACCCCCTTCATGGTGATCCTTGCGATCATCCTGCCGATTGGCGCGATGATCCCGTGGAAACGCGCGAAACTGGACCGGGTGATCCGGCCCTTGGCGCCGGCGCTGGTGCTGGCGCTGGCGGCCGCGGGGCTCGCCTGGACGCTGGAGACCGGGCGCACGATGCTGGCGCTGGTGGCGACCGGGCTCGGGACATGGGTGGTGGCGGGGGCTGCGGCCGATCTGTGGATCCGTGCCGGGCGCACGGCCCGCCGTCTGGCCCGCCTGCCGCGCGCCGATTGGGGCAAGGCCACGGCGCATGCGGGCCTTGGCATCACGATCATCGGGATCGGCCTGCTGATGGCGGGTCAGGTCGAGGATATCCGCGTTGCGCGCGAAGGCGAGCCCTTCGACGTGGCGGGCTATACGATCACGCTGGACAAGGTCGAGCGCGTTGACGGGCCGAACTATTGGTCGGATATGGCCACGCTGCGGGTCGCGCGGGGCGGCAAGCCGATCACCACGCTCCACCCCGAAAAGCGCAGCTATCCGGTGCAGGCGATGCCCACGACCGAGGCAGATATCGACAACGGCTTCTGGCGCGACATCTATCTGGTGATCGGCGATCCGCAGGACGGCGGCGGCTGGGCGGTGCGCACCTATATCAAACCCTTCGCCAGCTGGATCTGGGCGGGCTGCGCGATCATGAGCCTCGGCGGGTTCCTCAGCCTGACCGACCGGCGCTATCGTGTGGCGGCGGGCGCCCGCAAGGCGGCCCCGATGCATGCAACCCCGGCGGAGTGAGAGGATGAAACACCTGCTGCAAGCGCTGGCCCTGATCCTGACGCTGGCCGCCCCGGCGCTGGCCGTGCAACCCGACGAAGTCTTGTCCGACCCCGCGCTGGAGGCCCGCGCCCGCGAAATCGGGCAGGTCCTGCGCTGCCCGGTCTGTCAGGGCGAGAACATCGACGAGAGCAATGCCGATGTGTCGCGCGATCTGCGGCTTCTGGTGCGCGAGCGGCTGGTGGCGGGTGACAGCGACAGCGAGGTGATCGACTATGTCACCGACCGCTATGGCGAATATGTGCTCTTCGAGCCCGAGCGGACGGGGGCGAACCTGATCCTGTATTATGCCGGGCCGGTGGCCTTCGGGCTGGCGCTGATCGGGGCCTTTGTCTATCTGCGCGGCCGCAAGCGCGCCCCCGAGCCGCAGATCGGTCCCGCGCTCAGCGCCGAAGAGGAAAAGCGCCTGCGCGAGCTGATGGGCGGCAACTGAGCGCGTCGCCCGTGACGCAGTGTTTCCCTTTCCCCGGGCGGGCCTTGCAGTAAGCTGGCGGCGGGACACAGGGAGGTCACGATGCCGTATCAGGCGATCCGTTACGAAATTTCCGAAGGTGTGGCGGTTCTGACGCTCAACCGCCCCGAGGTGATGAACGCGCTCAACACGCAGATGCGCGCCGAGCTGCTTGAGGCGGTGAAGCGCGCCGCGGGCGAGGCGCGGGTGATCGTGCTGACC
>JACXUS010000467.1 GCA_014763785.1 Sphingomonadales bacterium
GGATTACATCGTGCTGGCGTCGTTTTGCAAAAGCTATGCCGCGCGCAGCCCGCAGGCGTTTCTGGAGGATCTGGCGCGGATCAACCCGGCCCGTATCCATGTCGGTGCCGATTTCCGCTTCGGCGCGAAACAGGCGGGGTCGGTGACCACGCTGGCCGAGCGGTTCAACGTGACACTGGCGCCCGCGGTGTTGTGCGAAGGGGGAGAGGTGATCTCGTCCACGCGTATCCGGGGCCTGCGTGCCGAGGGTCGCGCGGCGGAGGCGGTCGCCCTTCAGGGCTCCACCGATCCGTCGGCGCTGATGTCGGGCGCGCTTCTGACACGGGACATGAGATTTGGGGAGGAATTCGATGTCCGGAATTGACCCGCGCGATCTGCGCGACGCTTGCGGCAGTTTCGCAACCGGCGTGACGGTGATCTCGACGCGCACCGCGGACGGCGATCACGGGATGACGGCCAATGCCTTCATGTCGGTCTCGCTCGACCCGCCGCTGATCACTGTCTCGCTCGATCACAAATGCCGGTTGCGCGGCAAGATCCGGGACAGCGGGCGCTATGCCGTCTCGGTGCTGAGCGAGACGATGACCGGGCTCGCGCTGCATTTCGCCGGGCGCCCCGATCCGGCCCATGCCGCGCCCTCCGAGCCCTTCGAGCCCTGCGACGGCCTGCCGGTGGTGCGCGGCGCGGCCTGCATCTTTCTGGCCGAGGTCGCGCAAGAGGTCGAGGCGGGCGACCATACCCTGTTCATCGGCCGCGTGACGCGGATCGCGCGCGACCCACAGGCGCGCCCGCTGCTCTTTGCCGCGGGCCGGTTCGGGGCGCTGGCGGGCTGAGGCGCCCCCCATCTGCGAAAAATCGCCCCTCGGGTGCGCTAGATGTTGACAGGGCCCCGGGTCCCCCGTCTTTATGATGTTGTCTTGGTGCCCGCGACTCGTCACGGGTGAAAAGGGAAGCCGGTGCGATCCGTCAGGGTCAACTCCGGCGCTGCCCCCGCAACTGTAAGCGGTGAGCTGACCCCGTTGATCCACTGGCGCATCGCGCCGGGAAGGAGGGGAAAGCGATCGAACCGCGAGCCAGGAGACCTGCCAGGACAGGCAAACGAACCGGGCGGTGGGCCCGGCGGCGTTGAGCGAGGGCCGCGCCGCGGTCCGCGCCCGCGTCCCCGATCCCGCCCCACAACGGCAAGACAAGGGACAGACCATGAGCATCACCGTCTATTCGAAACCCGCCTGCGTGCAATGCACCGCCACCACCCGCGCGCTGGCCGCGAAGGGGCTCGATTTCGACCTGATCGACCTGACCGAGGATGATGCGGCGCTGGCGCGGGTGACCGAGCTTGGCTACCGGCAGGCGCCGGTGGTGATGACCGCCGACGACCATTGGGCGGGCTTCCGCCCCGACAAGATCGCGGCGCTGGCCTGACGCGGCGCGGCCGAGGGGCGGGCCGATGGGAGGGC
>JACXUS010000160.1 GCA_014763785.1 Sphingomonadales bacterium
ATCCCCAGCCTCCCGCCCCCACGCGCGCAGGAAAAATGCGCGCCGGGCGAGAAAGGGGATTCACAGCCCGAATCACCCATGTTAGCGTTTGCGTAATCAAGGATCACAAGATCCATTACTGAGTGGCGGGATCATACAGGCAATGAAAACGGGCTCTTGCGGCACGTTTGTGATCTCCTGGACGCAATCGGAGATCGAGGGGGAGGCATCCGCGCCCCTCGATTTTCTGCGTGCCGGTGCGGCGTGGCGCTGGCATGGCGCGGCGCTGCGGATCGACGGCCCCCAAGATATTCTGGTGCTGCGCGGCGCGATGGGCGAGGCCGAGATCCGGCAGCGCGCGCAACGCATGCTGCGCCGGTTGATCGGTTTCGGCCCGGTCGCGGGGCCGGCCCCCGCCTGCGATCTCGATCCGGGGATCGGGCAGGGCTTTAGCCTCACCGATGGTTATGATCTGTGGCAGGGCGCGGTGATCGAGGGCAGATCGGGGCGGCTCCTGTGCTTCAGCGGCCGGGTGCCGCCCGAAGGGACCAAGCTCTGGGTGGTGTCGGTCGAGCCGCGGCGGGATCGGGCGGATGCGGGGGCAGAGGCGATCGGTTTCGTCGCAGGCACCCGGATCGACACGCCCGAGGGGCCGCGCCCGGTCGAGACCCTGCGGGCAGGGGACCGGGTGATCACCCGCGATGCCGGGGCGCAGCCGCTGTTGTGGGTCGGGCAGCGCCGTGCCGGGGCGGCGCGGCTGATCGCCGATCCGGGGATGCGGCCGGTGCGGCTGGCGCGGGGCGCGCTGGGCGCGGACGGGCCCGCGCGCGATCTGCTGCTGGCGCCGGGGCATCGGCTGCTGATCTCGGGGCGCGCGCCCGCGCGGCTGTTCGACAGCGAGGCCGTTCTGGTCGCGGCGCGCGATCTTCTGGGGCCGGGGCGCGCGCGCGTGGCGCAGGACCTGCCCGGCGTGAATTATGTCCATCTGCTCTGTGCCCAGCATCAGGTGCTGCGCGCCGAAGGGCTCTGGGCCGAGAGCTTTCATCCATCATCGGCCGGACCCGAGACACTGACGCCCGAGGCGCGGCTGGCGCTGCTGCGCGCCTTGCCCGGTCTGGCCGACAACCCCGCCGCCTATGGCGAGGCCGCGCATCGGTCCTTGAGCCGGGGCGAGGCGGCGATCCTGCAGGCGGGGGGCGCAGCCTAGGCAGGCCCGGCCGCTCCGACCCGCGACAGGCCCGCGACAGGCCGCTGCGATCAGCCGTTGACTCCGGGCGCGGCGGCTGTATAAGCCCGCCATCCCGGGGGCCAAGGCCGCCGGGCATTTCATTGGTGTTGGTGGACCCCGCAAGGGGAAGCCTGTCGCCCGCGGCCCTGCGGATAGGGCCAAGGGAAAGGACAACGCCCTTCACTGTCTGGAAGGAGATCAGCGATGACCAAACGCACCGCTGCCAAGTACAAAATCGACCGCCGCATGGGCGAGAACATCTGGGGCCGCGCCAAGTCGCCGCTCAACAAACGCGAGTATGGCCCCGGCCAGCACGGCCAGCGCCGCAAGAACAAGCTGTCGGACTTCGGCACCCAGCTGCGCGCCAAGCAGAAGCTCAAGGGCTACTATGGCGACCTGACCGAGAAGCAATTCCGCCGCATCTATGCCGAAGCCGAGCGGGTGAAGGGCGACACCGGGGAAAACCTCGTGGGTCTGCTGGAGCGCCGTCTGGACGCCGTCGTCTATCGCGCGAAATTCGTCCCGACCGTCTTCGCCGCGCGTCAGTTCGTCAACCACGGCCACGTCACCGTGAACGGCAAGCGCGTCAATATCGCCTCGTATCGCGTGAAAGAGGGCGACGTGATCGCCGTCCGTGACCGCTCGAAACAACTGGCGATCGTGCTGGAATCGGTGCAGCTGACCGAGCGTGACGTTCCGGATTATCTGGAAGTCGACCACCACAAGATGACCGCGACCTTCGTGCGCACCCCGGGCCTCGGCGATGTGCCCTATCCGGTGGTGATGGAACCGAACCTGGTCGTCGAATTCTACGCGAAGAACTGATCGCTCAGTCTTCGCCGAAGATCAGCGGGCCGCCCTTCGGGGCGGCCTTTGCTTTTGCCCGCTCCGGGTCCCGCGCGGCGGCGCCAAAGGACGAACGGGCCACCGATTGGCGGCCCGTTCCGGGTCTTGCGGTCGCTGGACGGGGGTGCGGCCGTCAGTTGGCGCTGAAATAGCTGAACAGCCCGTTCTCGGTCGTCGGCTTGGGATAGAGCAGATCGGCGAGCTTGCCGCTTTCCAGCGCGCTCAGATAGAGCTGGATCCCCTGCGGGCGGCTCAGATTGGGGTGGATCGCGCCGCGGGTGACCTGGGTGACCTTGTCGGCGCCGCGGCGCAGCGCGCGGTCGGTCGAGCTCGACCAATGGCCGTCCGTGGGCGCCAGATAGAGTTCCGCGCGCGCCAGTTCCGTCTGAACCGCGCGGCGGCTGTCGCTGCTCAGCCCCAGAAAGGCGTCGCGCAGGGCGTCGGCCCGGGCGGCGGGGGCGCTGAACAGGCAGGCCGCGGCGAGGGCAAGGGCGATACCGGATCGGATGAAAGGACGCATCGAAACCTCCTTCGTAAAGAGTTCCTTGAGATTTCAGCTCGAAATGTGGCACGACTCGGGCAGGATCCGGCTGAACTCGGCACAGATAGATTCAATTTTATTGATCTTGGCGGCCGGGCGACCCCCCGGGCACAGGGCCGCAGGCGGGTCTCGCGCGGCAACCGCGGGCCGCGTCGCGGCTTTGGGGCCACAACTTGCGCTGGCAAAGCGCCCGCCCGCCCGTTAAGAAGCTGCGAAACCCGAGGACACCGACATGAACGATTTCATCCGCCCGCAGCCCGGCATCATGGACATCGAGCTTTATCAGGGCGGGCAAGCGCATGTCGCGGGCATCTCGGATGCGGTCAAGCTCAGCTCGAACGAGAACCCCTTCGGCCCCTCCGACAAGGCCAAGGAGGCCTTCTCGCGCGCGGTCCACAAGATGCACCGCTATCCCAACACCGACCACGCCAGCCTGCGTCAGGCGATCGGCGAGGTGCATGGCCTCGACCCCGACCGCATCCTCTGCGGCGTGGGCTCGGATGAGATCATCCACTTCCTCTGCCAGGCCTATGTCGGCGCGCGCGACGAGGTCGTCTTCACCGAGCACGGCTTCCTGATGTATCGCATCTCGACGATGGCGGCGGGCGGCAAGCCGGTCGCCGTGCCCGAGCGCGAGCGTGTGACCGATGTCGATGCGATCCTGCGGGCCTGCAACAAGAAAACCAAGCTCGTCTTCATCGCCAACCCGAACAACCCGACCGGCACGATGATCGGGCTGGCCGAGCTCGAGCGCCTCGCCGCGGGTCTGCCGAAACAGGCGATCCTGGTGATCGACAGCGCCTATTCGGAATATGTCGAGGGTTATGACGGCGGCGCGGAACTGGCGACGCGGCTGCCCAATGTGGTCATGACGCGGACGTTCTCGAAGATCTACGGGCTGGGCGGTCTGCGGATCGGCTGGGGCTATGGCCCGCGCGCGATCATCGACGTGCTCAACCGCATCCGCGGCCCGTTCAACCTGTCCACCGCGCAATTGGACACGGCCGAGGCCGCCGTGCGCGATCAGGATTGGGTCAACCGCTGCCGCGACGACAATACGCGCCTGCGGGCCTGGCTCGCCGAGGCGCTGGCGGAAAAGGGCGTGCCCTCGGACACCTCGACCGCGAACTTCATCCTCGCGCGCTTTGCCAGCGAGGAAGAGGCCGCGGGCTGTGACGCCTATCTGAAGACCGAGGGCATCATCGTGCGCCGCGTGGCGGGCTATAACCTGCCCAACTGCCTGCGCATCACGGTGGGCGACGAGCCCTCGTGCCGCCGCGTCGCGCATCTGATCGGGCTGTTCAAGGCGGGCCGGACGGCATGAGCGCGGGGTTCGATCGGGTTGCACTGATCGGGCTCGGGCTGATCGCCTCGTCGATGGCGCATGCGATGCGCTGGAAGGGGCTTGCGGGCGAGATCACGGGCTATGCCCGCTCGGCCGAGACGCGGGAAACCGCGGCCGAGATCGGTCTGGTGGACCGCGTCTGCGAGAGCGCGGCCGAGGCTGTCGCGGGCGCCGATCTGGTGGTGCTGGCGGTGCCGGTGGGCGCGATGGGCGCGATTGCCGCCGAGATCGCGCCGCATCTGAAACCGGGCGCGATCGTCACCGATGTGGGTTCGGTCAAACAGGCGGTGGTCGAGGCCGTTGCCCCGCATCTGCCCGCAGGCGTGCAGTTCATCCCGGGTCACCCGCTGGCCGGGACCGAGCATTCGGGCCCGCGTTCGGGCTTTGCCACGCTCTTCGTCAACCGCTGGTGGCTGCTCACGCCGCTGGAGGGCGCCGATCCGGTGGCGGTCGAGCGGCTGAGCGGGTTTCTGGCGGGCATGGGTGCGAATGTCGATCACATGGAGGTCGCGCGGCATGATCTGGTGCTGGCGGTGGTGTCGCATACGCCGCATCTGATCGCCTATACGATGGTCGGCGTGGCCGACCATCTGCGCCGTGTAACCCACGAAGAAGTCATCAAATATTCCGCCTCGGGCTTTCGCGATTTCACCCGGATCGCGGCTTCGGACCCGACGATGTGGCGCGATGTGTTCCTGACCAACCGCGAGGCGACGCTGGATATCCTCGGGCGCTTCACCGAGGAGCTGTTCATGCTGCAACGCGCGATCCGGATGGGCGATGGCGAGATGCTGTTTGACTATTTCACCCGGACCCGCGCGATCCGCCGTGGCATCATCGAGGCCGGGCAGGACACCGCCGAGCCGAACTTTGGCCGTGGCGCCCCGCCGCCCGAGGCGGCGGAATGAGGGCGGGGGCGGCCCCGACCCTGATCACCCTTGTTGCGGTTCTGGCCGCCGGAATGGTGCGCGCCGATGCGCCCGCCACCTCGCCGCGTCCGGTGCTGTCGCCTTTGGCCGTGCCTGTCTTGTCGGAGGGGGGCGCCGCCGGGCCCACGGGCCCGGCGGCGCAGGCCGCAGCGCAAGCGCTGCGGCCCGGCCCTGAAACCGCCCGGCCGCTTCCCCGTCCAACCGCTCTTGCGGTGGTGCAGGACGCGCAGCCCGAGCCGCAAGCGCAGCCTCAGCCGCTGCCCGGTGCGGTGCTGGCCCTTGGCCCCGGCTATTCGACGGCCGCGCCGCTGGCCGGGCTGCGCCCTGTCGCGCGGCCGGTCGCACGCCCCGCAGGGCTGACGCGCGTTGCCCTGTCGGGCGCCAGTGCGCCGACCAATATCGGCAAGCCCGGTCAGCGCGGCATGGTCTGCGGCACGCCGGGCCTGACCGGCACTGCGATCCCGCCGATCCTGTCGCCGGTCAAGGGCTGCGGCCTCGCGGATGGCGTCAAGATCACCCATGTCTCGGGGATCGCGCTGTCGATGCCGGCAAGCGTCGATTGCACCACGGCCAAGGCGCTCAAGACCTGGGTCGATCGCGGCATCATCCCGGCGGTGGGCAATCGCGGCGGCGGGGTGAGCCAGCTGATGATCGCGGGCTCTTACGTCTGCCGCACGCGCAACCATCAGGCCGGGGCGAAAGTCTCGGAACATGGCCGCGGCCGGGCGATCGACCTTGCGGGGATCAAACTGGCCAATGGGCAGGTGATCACCGTGGCCAAGGACTGGACCCGCGAGGGCAAGATCCTGAAAGCCGTGCATAAATCGGCCTGCGGGCCGTTCGGCACCGTGCTCGGGCCGAAATCGGACCGCTTCCACCACGACCATATCCACGTCGATACCGCGCGCTATCGCGGCGGCACTTACTGCAAGTGATCAGCGCGCGGGGCGGTGCAGCGCCACCGGGATCGGCCCAAGCGGCACCGGCCCCAGCGCCATCTGCCCGCCCGAGAAGCTGAGCGGCAGCGCCAGCACGCCATCGGGCGATTGCGCCGCCAGCTGACCCGCGATTGCCGTCACCATCGGCGCGCGATTGGCGGGCAGCAGACCCGTCTCGCGCGCCAGATCGAGCCAGCCGCGCCAGTCGGGCAGGCGCAGCATCAGCCGCCCCTCGGGCCGCCCCAGCGCATCGAAGCCCAGCGGGCCGCTGATCTCGACCCGCCGCCCGCCCCAGTCGAGCCGCGCCTGCGCAATGTCGATCGTGCTCGGATAGAGCATGCCCGCCCGCGCGTGGCGGTCGAGCGGGCGCGCAAGGCCGAAATCCGCCTCGATCGACAGGTTCTCGACCTCGGCCGGCAGGGTGCGGCCATCTTGCGCAAGGCGGGCGGTGATCTCGGGCGGCAGGCCAAGCGCCGCGGCGCCGAAGTTCAGGCGATAGAGCGCGCCGCCGGGCGGGGCGGGGTGGTCCGCGTCGGGCGCCAGCGCGATCAGATCGGCGCGCAGATCGCGTGCCGCAAGCGCGGCGGGCAGGCCCGTGCCCGGCGTGACCGCCAGCTGCGCGGCCCCAAACCCGGCGCGGCGCAGCGGCAGGCTTTCCCGCGCGCCAAAGGCGGCCTCGACCTGCATCGCCCCGGCGGAAATCGCATAGTCGCGCCCGTCCAGCCTCAGCACCTGCTCGGGCGGCAGATCGACGACGATCAGGCCATCCACA
>JACXUS010000161.1 GCA_014763785.1 Sphingomonadales bacterium
GGGCGGCGCGCTCCAGGGCTGCGGCGATCCGCTCCAGAAGCGGCAGGAGATTCGGAATGGGGTCGGCAGGCGTCGGCTCTGAAGCCATGATCTCGGGTCCGGTTGCGGGGGAGGGCGGCCGCCCTCGTTGAGGTGGCGCCTTGTAGGCGAAGGTCGAAAGAAAGGGGAACCGCGGCGGCGCCGGCCCGGATGCATCCCAGGGCTTCGCCCTGATTTTACGACGGCCTCAAGCGCCAGCGGCCGCCTCCGCGGCCTCAGGGGCCTCTTGGGCGGGGGCGGGCGCGGCCTCTGGGCTGGCGACCGGCGCGGCATCGAGCAGCACGAATTCGATCCGCCGGTTCGCCTCGCGGCCCTCTTCGGTGTCGTTATCGGCGATCGGCTGGCTCTCGCCATAGCCGCGCGCGGTGATATTGCCGACCAGCACGCGGCGATCGCGCAGGGCGCTCAGCACGGCCTGAGCGCGCTCCCGGCTCAGGCTCTGGTTCATGTCCTCGCCGCCCTGGCTGTCGGTATGGCCTCCCAGCTCCATGCGGAACTCCTGACACTCCTTGAGCACGCGGGCGAGCGCATCGAGGGGCGCTGCGGCCGCGGCGGCGATGGTGGCGGCGCCCGGCTCGAAGGTGATCTTCTGCGCGCTCAGGACCGCGTTCAGCCGTGCCACGCATTCCGGCCCGTCGGGCAGGTTCAGGCTGGGATCGAGCCGCTTGTCATAGCTGACCTTCAGCTCCATCCGGGCGCTTTCGCCCAGCCGCTCGGCGATCACGCGCGCCACCTTGTCCGAGGCCTGGGGATCGCCGCTGACCCCGGTCACCCGGATCAGGTCGGGCTGCACCACCACGGTGCCCTCGACCAGCTGCGAGAGCGCCTCGATCCCCGCCAGCGTGCGCACCGGCCAGCCGGGGGGCAGCGCCTCGTCGACGCGGGTCGCGCCATAGACCTTGGTCGCGCCGAAGCGGGCGCGGGCATAGCTTTCGACCGTATCGCGCTGCAGATCATCGCTGACCCGGCCGCGTAGCTGGACCTGCCCCTCGGCGTCGCGGCTGGCCGAGAATTCCGGCGCGGCGGTCGTCGCCTCGGGCTTCTTCATCAGCTCGGCCTTGAGCGAGAACACCTCGGGCAGGTTCGATTCGAGCTCGCCTACCGCCACGTCGAAATCGGCGGGTGCCACGCTGTCGGCGGCGACCAGCGCGATATCGGCATCCGAGAAGGTGACGGTGCCCGCGCCCATCTTGGCCAGCGTGGTCAGCGACAATTCGACCGCGCGCGCCCAGTCGGGCGAGGGCACGCCCATGCCGATGGTGCAGCCCAGATCGCCCTTGGCGCCCGCGGCGCGCGCCGCGGTCAGGATGCGGTTGCGGCCGCGTTCGGTATCGGCCGAACAGGCATCGAAGCGGGCGCCAGCCTCGTCGATCAGGAACCGCAGGGTGAAGGGCGTGATCACCGGCCGCGGCGCGGAGATGTCGAATTTGAGCCGCAGATCGGCGGGACGGCGGCGCGCCAGCGAGGTCTCGATCCGGGCCTTTTCCGCGGGGCTGTCGGCGATCGCCTGCACCGAGACGGCGCCCGGATCGACCGAGATCTTGGCCCGCGGCAGGGTTTTCAGCGTGCTCAGCGCGAAATCGACGGCCATCTGCCAGCCCGGGGGCACCGGGTAATCGGCGCCCTCCAGCATGTCGGCGACCTGACCTTCGGGCAGCAAGGCCTGCAGATCGGCCACCAGTTTCTCGCGGTCGGTGCTTGCCGGGACCAGCCCGATCAGCGAGATCCCGTCATCATTGCGCAGCAGTTCCAGCGAGAAATCCGGCGGCTGGATCGCCTCGAGCGAGGCGACCTCGGTGCCGTCTATGATCCGCGCCGCCTCGACCACCGATCCGACCAGCTTCAGCGCCCGGAAGCGTTCTGCCTCGGACGGTGCGGTGCCCTGCAGGATCACCTGCAGCCCGTCGGTCTGCACCCCCGCCCAGGAATGCCCCGCGGTTTCCAGTGCGATCCGCACATCCTGACGCGAGGTCTTCTCGATGATCGTGGCGGCACCGCCCGCAATCACGGCCGAGAGCACGAGCGCCGCGGAAAAGGCGGCGGCGGTCATTAACTTCTGGCGCATCTGCATGCGGCGGGGGTCCCTCCGGGGCTGTTGAGCCCTTTACTAGTCGCCCCGCCGGGCTGGATCAATCACACGATGGCGGCTGCGGCGAAAAACAGCGCAACGATCAGTCCGGTATCGCGGTTCGCGCGAAAGAGCCGCAGGCAGGTGTCGGGCGCGTCGATATCCAGCTGGCGCATCTGCCACAGCATATGCCAGCCCATCGCCCAGGGCCCGCAAAGCGCCAGAACCAGCACCATCGGCGGCGCATCGGGCAACAGCGCCCAGAGCACGGCCGCGGTGATCAGGCAGACGGTCGCGATCAGGAACCCGCCCAGCCATTTCGCGCTCTGCGCACCGAACAGCCGCGCGGTGGATTTCACGCCGATCAGCGCGTCGTCTTCCTTGTCCTGGTGGGCATAGATCGTGTCGTAATAAAGCGTCCAGACAATCCCGCCCAGATAGAGCATCACCGGCGCCGGATGCAGCGATCCGCTATGCGCGACCCAACCCATCAGCGCGCCCCAGTTGAAGGCGATGCCCAGAAACGCCTGCGGCCACCAGGTGAAGCGCTTGGCGAAGGGATAGATCGCGACCGGGATCAGCGCCGCCAGCCCCAGCAGGATCGCGGCACCGTTGAAGGTCAGCAGGATCGCGGCCGAAATCGCCACCTGTGCGATCAGAAAGACCAGCGCCTGTTTCACCGTGACCTGCCCCGAGGGGATCGGCCGCGAGCGGGTGCGCGCCACCGCCGCGTCGATCTTGCGGTCGGTAATGTCGTTCCAGGTGCAGCCCGCCCCGCGCATCAGCACCGCGCCCAAGGCACAGCCGATCGCGATCCACAGATCGGACAGCCGCGGCGCATCATGGGCGGCCGCCAGCGCCAGCGACCACCAGCAGGGCAGCAACAGCAGCCACGTCCCGATCGGCCGGTCGGCGCGCGCCAGCCGCAGATAGGGCCGCCAGCGCGCGGGCGCAGAGCGGTCCACCCAATTGTCGGGCGGCGCATCGGCCACGCGTCCCTGAAGCTCTGGCGTTTCTTGCGTCGGGGTCATAGATTTCGCCTCATGGAACGGGCCAAGATCAGACTTCATGTAGAGCACCCTTTGGGGCCGGGGCAAGCCGTGCCGCTGTCCGAGGGGCAGGCGCATTACCTGTTTGCGGTGATGCGGCAGGCGGTGGGGGCGCGGATTGCGCTCTTTAACGGGCGCGACGGCGAATGGACCGCCGAGGTGGTCGAGGCGGGCAAGAAGCGCGGTGTGCTGGCCTGTCTCGAACAGGCCGCGCCGCAGCTCGATCCGCCTGACCTGTGGCTGATGTTCGCGCCGATCAAGAAGGTGCGCACCGATTTCATCGTCGAGAAGGCGGCCGAGCTGGGCTGCGCGCGGATCCTGCCGGTGCAGACCGACTTCACCAATGCCGAGCGGATCCGGCAGGACCGGTTGCAGGCTCATGCGCTGGAGGCGGCCGAGCAATGCCTTGGCACGGCGGTGCCCGAGGTCTGCGAGCTGCAAAGCCTGCGCAAGCTGCTCGAGGGCTGGGACCCCGCGCGGCGCATCCTGTGGGCGGATGAAAGCCTTGTCGGCCCGGCACAGGTGCTGGCGGGGCTGGCGCCGGGGCCTTGGGCGATCCTGATCGGCCCCGAGGGCGGCTTTTCCGAGGCCGAGCGCGCCCGTCTGCGGGCCCTGCCCTTCGTGACGCCGATCAGCCTTGGGCCGCGAATCCTGCGCGCCGATACGGCCGCTTGTGCCGCGATCACGCTATGGCAAGCGGCGCTCGGCGACTGGGGCTGAGGCCCCGGGACCTGTCTTTTGGTTAGGTTTTCGTAAATTTTCCTTGCGTCAGGCCGGTTTGGCCGGTTTCCTCATCCCGTCCAGATGTGGACCGTTGGGGGACGATATGAAACAGACCATTCTTGCGGGCGCGCTGGCGCTCTTTTCGGCGGCGGGCGCGGCGCAGGCGGTGACCGTCACGCCGGTCAGCTATTCCATGCCGCAGGGCGGCACCGGCAGCTATGCCTATCGCGATGACAGCTATTCCGGGACCAGCAGCGGCGGCATCCTGTCGGGCGGCACCGGCGACCTGACCGATGGCGTGATCGCCACGCAGAACTGGTTCACGACGCCCGGCCTTTATGTCGGCTGGCTGAACCGGGCGCCGACGATCACCTGGACCTTCGATCAGGCCTACAAGTTCAATTCGATGACCTTCTGGTTCGACGATTCGAATGGCGCGGGCGCGGTGCGTCCGCCGAATGCGGTGGTCCTGACCTCTGCGGTCGGCGGTGCGAGCTATGGGGTGCCCGATCCGGCGTCGGGGGCGCCGTTTGCCTTCACCATCAACCTGAGCGGCTATGATGCGATGTCGAGCTTCGCCACGCGGATCGAGCCCCGCTCGCAGTGGATCATGCTGAGCGAGGTCACCTTCGACGCCGAGCTGCCGGTGGTGCCGCTGCCGGCCTCGGCGCTGCTTTTGGGCGGGGCTCTGGCGGGCCTTGGCGCGCTGCGCCGCCGCAAGCGGGGCTGAGCCCGGCCAACCCCGGCCGGGGTCCGGTTACGGCCGAATTCGCTTGCGCAGGCCATCGGGTGCCGCTCCTATCGGGGCGGCATTCGTCTTTGCCCCGGAGGAGCGATGATCCGACCCGAACTGCGCGCGGCCCTGTGGGCGCACCGCGAGACGCTGGCGGCGGGCGCGCTGGCGCTGGCGGGGCTGTGGCTGGCCACCCGCGGCGGCTGGTTTCTGGGCGGGCTCGGGCTGATCGCAGTGGCCTTGGGCGCGGGCTGGGCGGTGCTGGCGCTGCGGCGCGCGCGCTTTGCCCGGCCGGTGACCGACCCCGGTCTGGTCGAGATCGACGAGGGGCGGATCGGTTACTATGGCGCGGGGGCGCGGGGTCTGGGCGGTTATGTCGCGCTGGATGATCTGATCGAGATCCGGCTGTTGCGGCTGAATGGCCAGAGCTTCTGGCGGCTGAAGACCCTTGATGCGCAGGCGATCCTGATCCCGGTTGCGGCGGCCGGGGCCGAGGGGCTGCACGATGCCTTCGCCACGCTGCCGGGCATCGATATGGGCGCGCTGGTGGCGGCCCTCGACCGGCCCGGCACGGTGCAAAGCCTCTGGACCCGCGCCCGGCGCTGATCCGCGTTGCGCAGCCTTGACTTGGACGCCCCCGCGCGCCACCTGTGGGCCCGGCAGTTCACCAGAGAGGCAGCGCCCCATGTCCATTCCCCAGCAGGGCGGCGGCCCGATCGAGCGGTTCGAGCAGCTTGCCGAATATATCGCCTCGGGCGAGAAGCCGCGCGAGGCTTGGCGGATCGGGACCGAGCATGAGAAATTCGGCTATTGCAAGGATGCGCTGAAGCCCTTGCCCTATGAGGGTCCGCGCTCGGTCCGCGCGATGCTGGAAGGCTTGCGCGACGAATTCGGCTGGGAGCCGATCTACGAGCAGGGGCATATCATCGGGCTGACGCGCAATGGCGCCAATGTCAGTCTGGAACCCGGCGGGCAGCTGGAATTGTCCGGCGCGCCCTTGGAGACCATTCACCAGACCTGCGAGGAGGTGGGCGAGCACCTGTCCGAGGTGCATCGCATCGCCGACCGGATCGGGGCGAAGTTCATCGGGCTCGGCTCCGCGCCCGAATGGACCGAGGCCGAGATGCCGATGATGCCCAAGGGCCGCTACCGGCTGATGAAGGGCTATATGGACCGCGTCGGCACCATGGGGAAAACCATGATGTTCCGCACCTGCACGGTTCAGGTGAACCTCGATTTCGCGACCGAGGCCGATATGGTGCAGAAGATGCGCGTGGCGCTGGCGTTGCAGCCGGTGGCGACGGCGCTCTTCGCCAATTCGCCGTTTCTGGATGGCAAGCCGAACGGCATGAAAAGCTGGCGCGCGAATGTCTGGCAAAACCTCGATCCGGCGCGCACGGGCATGCTGCCCTTCATGTTCGAAGAGGGCGCGGGATACGAGCGTTGGGTGGATTACGTCCTCGATGTGCCGATGTATTTTGTCTATCGCGATGGCAAGTATATCAATGCCTTGGGCCAGTCGTTCCGCGATTTCCTGAAAGGCGAGCTGCCCGCTCTGCCCGGCGAGAAGCCGACGCTGTCGGATTGGGCCGACCATATGACGACGGTCTTCCCCGAGGCGCGGGTGAAGAAATATATCGAGATGCGCGGCGCCGATGGCGGCCCGTGGCGCAGGCTTTGCGCGCTGCCGGCGCTCTGGGTCGGGCTGATGTATGATCAATCCGCGCTGGATGCGGCCTGGGATCTGGTCAAGCACTGGGATGCCGAGACCCGCGAGGGGCTGCGCGTGGCCGCCGCGCGCGATGCGCTGGCCGGTGAGGCGGGCGGCGTCAAGCTGCATGATCTTGCGCGCGAGGTGGTGGCGATCGCGAAATCGGGCCTGAAGGCGCGCGCCAA
>JACXUS010000018.1 GCA_014763785.1 Sphingomonadales bacterium
CCTCGGCGCGGCGCTCGTCGCCGCGCTGCTCGCCGGCGTGCTCCACGAATCGCGCTGGATACCGTCCCCGGTGCTCTGGGCGTCGCTCGCCTGGGGAATCGTGATGCTCTCGGGCGTCAGCGTGACACTCCTCATGTGGATGGTCCGGCAAGGCGAAGCGTCGCGCGCGACCGTGCTCCTCTTTCTCGCGCCGCCGCTCGCGGCGGCGTGACGCGCAACCCCCAATTCCGCGCTTTGTTTCGCCGCGTCAGGCGCATAGAAGGGGCGAAAGCTCCCGGGATGGGGCGATCGTGGAGGATCAGATGGCGGTTGGCGTATTCGACAGTGGCTTGGGCGGCTTGACGGTCTATGCGGCGGTCGCGGACCGTCTGCCCGAGACGGCCTTCGTCTATTACGGCGACAATGCCCATGCGCCCTATGGGGTGCGCGATGCCGAGGATATCTTCAACCTGACCTGCGCCGGCGTCGAGCGGCTCTGGGCCGAGGGCTGCGATCTGGTGATCCTTGCTTGCAACACTGCCTCGGCCGCGGCGCTCAAGCGCATGCAGGAAACCTGGGTGCCCAAGGACAAGCGGGTGCTGGGCGTCTTCGTGCCGATGATCGAGGCGCTGACCGAGCGCAAATGGGGCGACAACACCCCCCCGCGCGAGGTTGCGGTGAAACATGTCGCGCTGTTCGCCACCCCCGCCACCGTCGCGAGCCGCGCCTTTCAGCGCGAACTGGCCTATCGCGCGATCGGCGTCGATGTCGAGGCGCAGCCCTGCGGCGGCGTCGTCGATGCGATCGAGGCGGGCGACGAGATCCTCGCCGAAGCGCTGGTCAAATCCCATGTCGAGGCGCTCAAGCGCCGGATGCCGCACCCCGAGGCGGCGATCCTCGGCTGCACCCATTACCCGCTGATGCAGGCCACCTTTCAGGCCGCGCTGGGCCCGCAGGTCACGGTCTACAGCCAAGCCAATCTGGTCGCCGAGAGCCTGGCCGATTACCTGACGCGGCGCCCCGAATTCGCAGGCCCCGGCACGGTGTCGAAATTCCTCACGACCGGCGATCCGGCCTCGGTCTCGGCCCATGCGACGCAATTCCTGCGCCGCCCGATCCGGTTCGAGGCGGCCTGAGGCGGCCAGAGACGGCCACAGACGGGACGGCCGGCACGTCCCGCCGCTCTTGCGCGGCCAGCCTGATCAGCCGTAGCGATTCGGGCCGGGATCGCCGCGCTTGACGCTGAACACCAGCATCGTGATCCCATAGGCAAGGCCGATCAGCACCGCCAGCCCCACCATGATCGCGAACAGGGGACCGGCCATCTCGCCATCCAGCTGCCCCGCGTCTTCGGCCGCGCTCCCCGCAATCCCCGCGATCGCGGCCAGAATCCCGATGGCTGGAAACATGATCATCGGCCCGCCGATCCACCAGCCCGAGCGCCCGACATCATGCAGCCGGCGCACATTGACCGACAGCAGCGGCGGCAGCAGCGCCAGATAGAGGATCGCGAACAGGATCACGATCCCGGGGCCGAGCACGACCCCCAGCATCACCCCGAACAGCGGCAGGATGTTGCCCGCGAGGATCGTGAACAGATAGAACCACCAGTATTCCGAGCGGCTGGCGCGGCCTCGGAAGGTCAGGTATTTCGACAGGCAGACCCGGATCGCTTCGAGGAAGCTGCGATAGGGCGCCCCGATATATAGACCGTCAGGGCCGGTGTGGTCCCGCGGGGGCGGGCCCTCGCCCAGGCGCAGCGCCACGCCTTCCGCTGCGGGGGCGGCGGCGCGGGCGCGGGCGACCCAGTCCCGGGACTCGGGGCGCGGCGGTTCGAGATAGCGCGGTGCCCCGGCTGCGGGTGCGGGCTCGGCGGCCGCGATGGGCGCGGCGCTGTCCCCGGGGCCGCCGTCCCCGATGGCGGCGTTCCCGGCTGCGCGCGCCTCGGGCGGCGGGGCGAAGGCGAAATGCGCCGAGGCGGCTTCCCAATTCGCAAGCCCGCTGCGCCAGACAAGCGTTTGCGGGCCGATCGTGCCCTTGGCGATCAGCTCGAGGATCTGCGAGGGCGGGACGGGGCCTTCAGAGCGGCCGCGGGCTGCGTGAAACCAGTTTTGTGCCATGTCAGAGCGCCTGTGATGGGCAAATGAGGGCCCGGCGGGGGCCGAGGATCAATCCGGTGCAGGATGGCGCGCGGCGCCGGGGGCGGCAAGCCCTTGCCGTGGTGACGCGCGCCAACCCTCGCGCGACGCGCCGGATTTGCCACAGCCGCCCCGATCGCCGTCCCCAGCCCGACCCCCGGCGCCATAGCTTGTCCTTGGCGCTGCCGCATTTCGGCCGGATTCAATCGTTAACGATCCGTTAATGGGTGCGAATTGTGACCGGATTGCTGCCAGATTTCCCGGGTGTCCCCGGGAGTGCGCGGCCTGAGGAGACAGGTGAAGACATGGGACTGAACTACTGGATTGCCGGGGCGCTCTTGGCCGCGGCCCTTCCTGCGGGCGCGGCGACCGTGTCCGAAACGAGCCTCGGCGAGTTCTCGGCCAGCTGGACCGCGCCGACCACGCTGGCGGCGGGCACCGATACGGTGACCGGCTCGGGCGCGGCAGGGGACACGGATGTCTTCGTGCTGAGCGGGCTGAACGACAGCGTGACGGGCCTGACGCTCGCGTTTTCGGGGGCCGATTACTACAGCGCGGGCTGGTATGGCGCGGGCGGCTCGGTTCTTTACAGCACCGACCCCTTTGAATGGGCTTGGGACGGGACCAATGCGGGCAGCTTCTCGGTGGGCTATATGTCGCTTGGCCTGTTCAGCATCGGCACGCTCGAGGACAGCCTGACGATCCCGGTCTCGATGGCGGGCTCGAGCACGCTTTATGTGGCGCTGGTCTATACCTATGGCCAGCGGCTCGATTACACGATGAACCTGCAAGGCTTCGTGCCGGGCGAAGAGGCGGGCGGCGGCGGGCCGCTGCCGGTGGTGCCTTTGCCTGCGACCGCGGGGCTGCTGATGGGCGGCGCCGCGCTGCTGGGCGCTGTCGGCCTTCGCCGCCGCAAAGCCAAGCGGGCCTGAGCAAGAGTTGGGGTTGCGCGGCCCAAGGGCCGCGCCCCGCGCGCCGGATCGCAAGCGATCCGGCGCGCTTTGCCTTGTTGGGCGCGCCGGGGCGCCGCGCGGTCCGGCGCCTTGGCGGTTCCCGGGCCTGCCGCGTCTCGGGCGCATCCCCCATAAGTGCTGGAAAAATCCGCCCCGGCGCAGTAAGGGGCGGGGAAGCCATCCCGCATCGGAGCAGACCCATGAAGCGCATCGCCATCCTCGGAGCCTCGGGCTATACCGGCGCCGAACTCGCCCGCATCATCGCAACCCATCCGGGGATGCGCATCGTGGCGCTGTCGGGCGACCGCAAGGCGGGCATGAGCATGGGCGATGTCTTCCCGCATCTGCGTCACCTTGGCCTGCCCGATCTGGTGAAAATCGAGGAGATCGACTTTTCCGCCGTCGATCTCGCCTTTTGCGCGCTGCCGCATGCCACCAGTCAGGCGATCATCGCCGATCTGCCGCGCGATCTGAAGGTCGTGGACCTCAGCGCCGATTTCCGGCTGCGCGACCCGGCCGAATATGAAAAATGGTATGGCAAGCCGCATTCGGCGGTCGAACTGCAGGCCGAAGCCGTCTATGGCCTGACCGAATTCTATCGCGATCAGATTCGCACCGCCCGACTGGTTGCGGGCACCGGCTGCAACGCCGCGGCCGGGCAATATGCGATCCGGCCGCTGATCGAGGCGGGCGTCATCGACCTTGACGAGATTGTGATCGACCTCAAGGCGGGGGTTTCGGGCGCGGGCCGCTCGCTCAAGGAAAACCTGCTGCATGCGGAACTCTCGGGCGGCACGATGCCCTATTCGGCGGGCGGAAAACATCGCCACCTTGGCGAATTCGATCAGGAATTCAGTGCCTTGGCGGGCCGTCCGGTGATGGTGCAATTCACCCCCCACCTGATGCCCTTCAACCGCGGCATCCTTGTCGATGCCTATGTCCGCGGCGAACCGCAGGCCATTCACGCAGCCTTGGCCGCGCGCTATGCCGAGGAGACCTTCCTTGAGGTGCTACCTTTCGGCGCACTCCCCTCGACACGCTCGATTGCGGGCTCCAATTTCGTGCATATCGGCGTGGTCGGGGACCGGATCCCGGGCCGGGCGGTGGTGATGGTGACGCTTGACAACCTCACCAAGGGCTCGTCGGGGCAGGCGATCCAGAACGCCAACCTGATGCTCGGCCTGCCCGAGACCAAAGGGCTGATGCTGGCGCCCGTCTTCCCTTGACTTCGATCAGGGCAGCGGCGCGAAACGGGGAGTAGGGTCCGGCCAAGGACCGCAGGAGGGAACGCGATGAAGAGCCTGAAGAAGAAACGCCGGATTCAGGTGATCTTGTTGATGGTGGTGGCGCTTGCCGTCTCGGTCGGGATGATCGGCTATGCGATGCGCGACGGGATCAACTTCTTCCGCGCGCCCTCGCAAATGGCCGAACAGCCGCCGAAACCGGGCGAGGTGTTCCGTCTGGGCGGGCTGGTCGAGGCGGGCTCGATCGTGCGCGGCGCGGGCGAGACCGTGACCTTCAACGTGACCGATGGCGGCGCTACGGTGCCGGTGCGCTTCACCGGCGTGCTGCCCGATCTGTTCGGCGAAAACCAGGGCATGATCGGCACCGGCAGCATGGAGGGCGACACCTTCGTCGCCAGCGAGATCCTCGCCAAGCACGACGAAAGCTATATGCCCAAGGAAGTGGTCGATGCGCTCAAGGATCAGGGCGTCTATCAGGACCCGAACAGCTGAGGCGCGCGCCCCATATCGGCGCCATTAACCGCTGAGTGACAGATTTCCCCGGGGAGCTTCGGGGAAATCGCATGAAATCAGTCCAAGACATCGCCAAGGAAATCGTCGCCCGCGAGGGCGGCTATGTGAACGACCCGGACGATCCGGGCGGGGCCACGAAATACGGCGTGACGCTGGGGACGCTGCAACGCCTCGGCATCGACCTGACGGCGGATGGCAAGATCACCGCGCGCGACGTGCAGAAGCTGACGCGCGACAAGGCGGTGGAGATTTATGTCGAGCATTACTACACCCGGCCCCGGCTGGCCGAGTTGCCCGCCGTGCTGCAACCAAGCGTCTTCGACATGTATGTCAATTCGGGCGCCAATGCGGTGAAGATCCTGCAGCGGCTTTTGTCCAGGATGGGCCATGCGCTGGCCGATGATGGCGTTCTGGGGCCGAAGACGCTCGCCGCGGCGCATGCGGCCGCCGATGCCGCCCCCGACCTGATTGCGGACGCCTATGGGATCGAGCGGCGCAACTATTACTACGCGCTGGCCGATCAACGCCCGGCAAGCCGGAAATACGCCACCACCCGCAAGGGCACCAAGGGCGGCTGGATCCTGCGCGCCGAGGAATTCATCTCGCCGCGGTTCCATCTGACCGAGGCCGAGCACAAGGCACGGGTGGCGAAATGGGGCTGATCGAGAAGATTTTTGGCGGCGGGGCGGCGACGACCGCCGTGGCGACCGCGGTGACCAATGTGGCCGAGGTCTTCACCCCCAATGCGACCCGCAAGATGGAACTCTCGGCCGAGGCCTACAAGGCCGCGCTCGATGAACACGGGGCCGAGTTCCAATATGCCCGCGTGGGATTTTTCGACCGCTTCGTCAACGGGTTGAACCGGCTGCCGCGGCCGATGCTGGCGCTCGGCACGCTTGGGCTTTTCGTCTATGCGATGGTGGATCCGGTGCAATTCGCCGAACGGATGGTGGGGCTGAACTATGTGCCCGAGCCGCTCTGGTGGCTTCTGGGCGCGATCGTCAGCTTCTATTTCGGCGCGCGCGAGGCCTATTACTTTCGCTCCGGCAAGGCCCCGGCTGCCCCCGCCGCGCCCGCCAGCCCGTCGGAAAATCCGGCCCTGACCGAGATCCAGTCGCGGCAGGCGGGCTAGTTCAGAACGCGCGGGTGGGCCGGTCGAAGACCTTCCGGCCCATCAGCGAAGCGACCAGATCGACCATCAGCCGCGCGGTGCGCCCGCGCTCGTCCAGAAACGGGTTCAGCTCGACCAGATCGAGCGAGGTGACGAGCCCCGATTCGTGCAAAAGCTCCATCACCAGATGCGCCTCGCGGAAGGTGGTGCCGCCCGGAACCGTGGTGCCGACCGCGGGCGCGACCGAAGGGTCGAGGAAATCGACATCCAGCGAGACATGCAGCAGGCCGTTTGCCGCGCGCACCCGCTCGAGGAATTCGCGCAAGGGGGCGATGATCCCGCGCTCGTCCAAAACGCGCATGTCGTCCATCTCGATCTCGGTCTCAAGAAGCGCCGCATGCTCGGCCGGATCGACCGAGCGGATGCCGAACAGGCAGATGTTTTCCCCCGGCACCGGCGCGGGGAAGGGCGGGAAGGCATCGAACCCCGCGCGCCCCGCGATATAGGCCAGGGGCGTGCCATGCAGATTGCCGCTCTCGGTCGTGTCGGGGCTGTGGAAATCGCTATGCGCATCGAGCCACAGCACGAAGAGCGGCCGCCCGCGCCGCGCAGCTTCGGCGGCCACCCCGGACACCGAGCCCAGAGACAGCGAATGATCGCCGCCCATGAAGATCGGGAAACCGTTGGCCATCGCGTCATGGCCCGCCTCGGCCAGCGCCTCGGTCCAAGACAAGGTCTCGGCCAGATGATGCACGGCCGGGTTGCCATGGGCCACGGCCGCGCGTGGACGCGGGGCCACATCGCCGCGGTCCTCGACGCTGTGGCCAAGCCCGGTCAGCGCTGCGGCCAGCCCCGCCACGCGGTAAGCCGCGGGCCCCATCAGACAGCCCGCCCGCTTCTGGCCCGTGTCGACCGGCGCGCCGATCAGGATGCAATGCTGGGTCATGATATCCTCCGCCACTGGCTCGCCCCATCATGGGCGCGCCGGCGCGGAATGGAAAGCGTGGATGGGGGCGCTGCCCCCGCCGGTTTCACCGGCTCCCCCGGGATATTTGCGGCACTGTTGAGGAGGCAATCGGTCTGCCCCTCAACAGTGTCCAAATATCCCGGGGGGTGAGCCCGGAACGGGCGAGGGGGGCAGGGCCCCCCTTCTGCTCAGGTGCGGATGCCCGCGAAGCGTTTCTGCCAATCTTCGCGCTCCTCATCCGCGATCTTGCGGAAGAGCACCTCGGGCGTGGTGAAGGCGTGGCCCGCAGGCAGGGCGGTGAGGGCCGCGCGCGCGTCCGAAGGCCAGCTCAGATCCTCGGTCTGCATCGCGGAAAGCATCGTCGCGCAGGCGTCGGGGATGAAGGGCGCCGAGAGCACCGCATAGATGCGGATCAGGTTCAGCGCCAGACGCGCCTGCGCCGCGGCCTGCGCGGGGTCGGTCTTGAACACCGACCAGGGCGCCGCCGATTGCAGATATTCGTTGCCCGCCACCCAGATCGCGCGCAGCTCGGCGGCGGCCTTGCGGACCTCTTTGTCGTCCATGTGGCGTTCATATTCGGCGATGCGGGTCGAGAGCTCCGCGATCAGCGCCTCTTCGCGTTCGCTCCAGGTGCCGCCCTCGGGCAGCGCCTCGCCGAATTTCGAGCGGGTGAACTTGGTGATGCGGCTGACGAAATTGCCGAGCACATCGGCCAGATCCTTGTTCACCGAGGCCTGGAAATTCTCCCAGGTGAATTCCGCGTCCGAGCTTTCGGGCGCATGGCTCAGAAGCCACCAGCGCCAGTAATCCGAGGGCAGGATCTCGAGCGCCTGATCCATGAACACGCCGCGCCCGCGCGAGGTCGAGAACTGCCCGCCATCATAGTTCAGGTAGTTGAACGATTTGATGTAATCGACCAGCTTCCAGGCCTCGCCCTCGGCCTGATTGACGCCGAGGATGGTCGCGGGGAAGCCGATCGTGTGGAAGGGCACGTTATCCTTGCCCATGAATTCGGTATAGGTCACGTCCTCGGCGCCGCGGTCGGTGCGCCACCAGCGCGCCCAATCGCCGCCCGTCTTGTCGGCCCATTCCTGCGTCGCGCCGATATATTCGATCGGCGCGTCGAACCAGACGTAGAAGACCTTTCCGTCCATACCGCTCCACGGCGCGCCCTCGAACTGTGCGGGCACGCCCCAGCTCAGGTCGCGGGTGATGCCGCGGTCTTGCAGCCCGTCGCCGTCATTGAGCCATTTCTTGGCGATCGAGGTGGTCAGCACTGGCCAGTCATTTTTCGAGTCGATCCAGGCCTCGAGCTTGTCCTTCATTGCCGATTGGCGCAGGAACAGGTGCTTGGTCTCGCGCATCTCCAGATCGGTCGAGCCCGAGATCACCGAGCGCGGATTGATCAGATCGACCGGGTCAAGCTGCTTGGTGCAATTGTCGCATTGATCGCCGCGCGCGCTCTCATAGCCGCAGTTCGGGCAGGTGCCCTCGATATAGCGATCCGGCAGGAAGCGGCCATCCGCGTTGGAATACATCTGTTTTTCAGTGACTTCGCGGATCAGCCCCTGTTCGGCCAGCACCTTCGCGAAATGCTGGGTCAGGGCGCGGTTCTGCGCGCTGGAAGACCGGCCGAAGTGATCGAAGGACAGACGGAACCCGCGGGCGATCTCGGCCTGAACCTCGTGCATCTCGGCGCAATAGTCGGCGACCGGCTTGCCCGCCTTGGCCGCGGCCAGCTCGGCCGGGGTGCCGTGTTCGTCGGTGGCGCAGATGAACATCACCTCATGGCCGCGGGCACGCAGATAGCGCGCATAAAGGTCGGCCGGCAGCTGGCTGCCCACGAGGTTGCCCAGATGCTTGATGCCGTTGATATAGGGAATCGCCGAAGTGATCAGATGCCGCGCCATGGGTCCCGTTCCGCTGGGGTGTCGGGCGCCATTTACCGCGCCTGCGCGGCCAAGGCCAGAGGCTTTGGCCCCGTGGACCCCGCCGCCGGGCCTCAGGGCGTTGGCCGGGGGAAGGTCTCGCGCCAGCGGCGGATGAAGGCGCGGCGCTTCTCGGCGTCGCGCGCGACCAGAAGGGCAGGGCCGATGCGGATCGGGCGCTCGGTGCTTTCCGCCTCGCCGCTATTGCCCCGGTCGGGATCAAGGATCAGCCCGCGCGCGGCCATCAGCCGCTGGCCTTCGGCGCCCAGCAGGAAATCCAGAAGCTCCGCCGCGGGGCCCGGCGCGGCGGCGGCGCGCGGGATCATATAGGCGCGGGTCAGGATCAGCGTGTAATCCTCGGGCGCGATCACGCCCACCTCGGGCGCGGGCCGCGCCGCCGCATAGGAGCCGAGCACATTATAGGCGATCAGCCAGCGGCCCTGCGAGACGCCCTCGATGATCTCGGCCGAGCAGCAGGTGGCGACCGCGCCCGCGCGGGCAAACCCTTCGAGCGCCGCGCCGAAGCTTGTCGCCTCGAGGCTGTCGGCGAAGGCGAAGAGATAGCCGAGCCCCGAGGCCTCGATATCATAGGTGGCGATCCGGCCCTGATAGCGGTGATCGTCGCGGCGCATCAGGTCCAGAAGGTCGAAGCGCGAGCGCGGCACATCCTCGGGCGGCACCAGACGGCGGTTGTAAAGGATCACGGCGGGCTCGCGCGTCAGCCCCCAGAGTTCGTCGCGCCAGCGCCGCGCCTCGGGCAGGGCCAGCGTCGCCCCCGAGCGCCAGGGCTGCGCGCAGCCCAGGTTCACCAGCTCAACGAGCTGATCCACCGCCGAGGACAGAAGCGCATCCGCCCCCGCGCGGCCCGCCGCACAATCGGCGCGCGCGGCGTCATAAAGCGCATTCGAGCCCCATTGCTCGAACTCGACCGCAAGGCCCGGGCGCGCCGCGGTGAAGGCGGCGATGGCGGGGCCGAGCACGTCGATATCGGTCGTCGTGCGCAGGCGCAGAACGGTGGCGGCGGTTGCAGGGCCGAAGCGCTCGGCGGCCTCGAGCCCGCCGCGGGGCGTGTCCTGCGCGGCCGCGGGCAGGGCGAGCAGCATCAGCAGGGCGATCAGGCGGATCATGGCGCCTCCTCGGGCAGCGGCGGCAGGATCAGGGCTGCGCGAAAGCCCGCGGGGCCGGGGTCAAGCGCGAGGGTGCCGCCGCAGGCCTCGGCCACGGCGCGCGCGATCGAGAGGCCGAGCCCCGCCGAGGTGCCGCGCGCGGCGGCGTTGCGCTCGAACCGCGCGCCGATCCGGCCCAGCACCTCCGCGCCGGGTCCCGGGCCCGTATCGCGCACCCAGAGGACCGCGCGCCCGCCCTCAAGGCCCGCGCCGACCTCGACCCGGCCCGCGCCATGGCGCAGCGCATTGACCAGCAGGTTCTTCGCGGCCTCCGACAGCGAGAGCGCATCGCCCATCACCTCGACGGGGCTCTCGCCAATCGCCAGCGCCACCTCGCGCCCCGGGGCGATCAGCTCGTGATCGCCCGCCTCGATCACCCCAAGCGCCACCTCGCGCAGATCGACCGCCGCGCGCCGCGCCGCATCCGAGCGGTGGATCACCAGCGCCCGCGCCAGCATCTGATCGAGCAGATCGCCAAGCGCGCGCGAGCGCCGGGCGATGCGCGCGGCCATGGCGCGGGCGCGGGCGGGGTCGGGCTCTTCGGCCGCCAGTTCCGCCTGCACCCGCAGGGCCGCGACCGGCGTGCGCAGCTGATGCGCGGTGTCGGAAATCAGGTTGCGCATCGCCTCGACCTGCCGCTCGAGCCGCCCCATGAAGCGGTTCATCGCGCCGATCACCACCGCCATTTCAGCCGGAACCCCGGTCGGCATCGGCGTCAGGTCATGCGGATCGCGGGCCGACAGATCGCGCGCAATCGCATCGAGCGGCCCGAGCGCGCGATCGACCAACACGAGCCCCAGCACCAGCAGAACCACCCCCGCAAAGCCCGCCACGATCAGCGCATCGCGCGTGAGCCCCAGCGCCATCGCCTCGCGCGCGCGGAGCGTCTGGCCCACGGTCACATAGATCGTGCCGGAATAATCCCGCTCGGCGAAACGGCGCGGCACGGTGACGAAGCGCGCGCGCTCGGGGCCGAAGCGGTCGTCGAAGAACCGCGCCTCGGCGCCCGCGCGCGGCGTGGACGCGGCCTGCGGCAGATCGCCCGCAAGCCCGGTAATGAGCCGCCCGGCCGCATCGCGCACGGCGTAAAAAATCCGGTCATCGGGCGCGAGCGCCAAGAGCTGAAAGGCCGAGACCGGCAGATCGACCGCAGGCACGCCGTCATTGATCTGGATCGTCTCGGCAATGTCATTGGCCGCCCCCAGCAGCAGCCGGTCATAGGCCGCGCGCGCCGCCTGACGGCCATAGGCGAAGGCCGCCAGCGCCACGACGAGCCCGCCGACCAGCAGCAGCGACAGAACCCCCGTCACCACCCGCGATTTCAGCGACCGGCTGGCCGGGGTCAGGGCGGCCTCAGTCATCGGCAATCATCCGATAGCCAAGGCCGCGCTGGGTCTCGATGGTGACGCTCGCCCCCGCGATCTTCTTGCGCAGCCGCGCGATATAAAGCTCGATCGCATTGAGGCCCACATCGGCATCGGCGAAGGAAAAGAGCCCCTCATAGAGCCGCTCCTTGCTCATCACGCGGCCGGGGTTGCGGATCAGAAGCCCCAGCAGAACGATCTCGCGCCGGGTCAGGTCAAGGCGCTGATCGCCGATCCAGGCGGCAAGGCTCGCCGCATCGTAAGAGAGCTGCCCGAGGCGCAGCGCGGTCTGCTTCTGCTCGGCCTCGCGGCGGGAAATCGCGCGCAGCCGCGCCTCGAGCTCGCGGTGATCGAAGGGCTTCACCAGGTAATCATCGGCGCCAAGATCCAGCGCGCTGACCCGGTCATCGACGGAAAAGAGCGCGGTGAGCATCAGCACCGGCACCCGGTCGCCGCGGGCGCGCAGGCTGGCCAAGAGCTCGGTCCCCTGACCGTCGGGCAGGTTGATATCGAGCACCAGCGCATCATAGCGCTGCACCGCCAGATAATCCTCGGCCGCCTCCAGCGTCTCGGCCAGATCGCAGGCCATGCCCGCGCGGCGCAGCCGGATCGCCACCGCCTCGGCCATATCGGCCGCATCCTCGACGATCAGAACCCGCATCCATTCCCTCCGCGCGGTGACAGCTTGATGACAGCTTGGCGCCCTAAGCCAGTGATAGCCGAGCGCGAGGAGGCCGCAAAGTGCGGTGCGCGGGCAACCGGGGCCGAAAGGCCCGCTACGCAACGGAGGACCATATGATTTCCAAAGCAACCCGCGTCGCCATGGCGGCGCTGATGCTGGGCGCAAGCGCGCTGGCGGTTCAGGCCGAGGGCTGGATGCCCGAATCCCCCGAATGTATCGCACCCGCCAACCCCGGCGGTGGCTGGGACTTCACCTGCCGTCAGGTCGGCAAGGTGATGCAGGACATGGGCCTGATCGACAAGACGATGCAGGTGGTGAACCTTGCGGGCGGCGGCGGCGGCGTGGCCTATGCCGAGACCGTCAACAAGCGCAATGACAGCAACGATCTGATCGTCGCGGCGAGCTCCGCCACCGCGACGCGGCTGGCGCAGGGCGCCTTTCCGGGCAATACCGTGGATCAGGTCCGCTGGGTGGCCTCGGTCGGGGCCGATTACGGTGTGATCGCGGTGGCCAAATCGAGCCCGGTCACCACCCTGCCCGAACTGCTGACGCAGATGAAGGACGACCCGACCTCGGTCGCGGTGGCGGGCGGTTCGGCCGTGGGCGGCTGGGACCACCTCAAGGTGCTGATCGCCGCCAATGCTTACGGCATCGAGGATGTGCGCAAGGTGAAATACATCGCCTTTGACGGCGGCGGCGAGGCGGTGACGCAGCTGCTGGCCGGTTCGGTTCAGGCCTTCACCGGCGATCTGTCCGAGGCCAAGGGCTTCGTCGATTCGGGCGATATCCGGGTGATCGCGGTTCTGGCGCCCGAGCGGCTCGAGGGCGAATTCGCCGAATTCCCGACCGCGATGGAGCAGGGCGTGCCCGCGATTGGCGCGAACTGGCGCGGCTTCTATGCGCCGGGCGGGATGTCGGATGACGCCTATAACGCCTGGGTCGAGAAGGTCGCGACGCTCTATGCCTCGGACGAATGGAAGGCCGTGATGGCTGCGAACGGCATCGCGCCGCTCGATCTGAAGGGCGCCGAGTTCGACAAATTCGTCCACGAGTCGATCGAGCAGATCCAGTCGCTCTCGCGCGAGATCGGCATCATCCAGTAACGCGCCCCCTCCCCCAAAGAGGCGCGTCACGAAGGGCGGGCGGTGCAGGGCCAGGCACCGCCCGCCCGACACAGATATGAGCGGGAGATCCCCATGAATAGTCGTTTTCTGAGCGATCGGATCTTTGGTCTGATCGGGTTGGCGCTGGCGCTGGGCTATGCGCTGTCGGCGCTGGCGATCAAAGAGAGCTTCCTGTCCGATGCGGTCGGGCCCAAGACCTTCCCGCTGATCATCGCGGGCGTGCTGGGGCTGGCGTCGGCGGCCATCGTGCTGCGCCCCGATCCCGATCCGGTCTGGCCCGCGCTGCCGCGGCTGGCCGAGATCGGGGCGGCGGTGCTGGTGATGGTGCTCTATGCGCGGCTCCTGCCGGAGCTGGGCTTCGTCATCGCGACCGCCTTCGCCGCGGGCTACCTCGCCTGGCGGCTGGGCACGCGGCCGCTTGGCGCGGTGCTGACCGGGGTCGGGGTATCGGTCGGCATTTACGCCGTCTTTCATCTTGCGCTGGGGCTGTCGCTCGCGCGCGGGCCGCTCGGGTTCTGAGGGGGGATCATGGATACGATTGCAAATCTGGCCGATGGTTTCGCGATTGCGCTGACCTGGCAGAACCTTGGCCTTGCGCTTCTGGGCGCGTTTCTGGGCACGATCATCGGCGCGCTGCCGGGGCTTGGGCCGTCGAATGGCGTGGCGATTCTGATCCCGCTGGCCTTCTCGCTGGGCCTGGGCGCGACGCCTGCGCTGATCCTGCTGACCTCGGTCTATTACGGGGCGATGTATGGCGGGCGGATTTCATCCATCCTGCTCAATATTCCGGGCGATGAGCCGGCGATGATGACCTGTCTTGACGGCCATCCGATGGCCCAGAAGGGCATGGCGGGCGAGGCGCTGTCGCTGTCGGGGATCGCCTCTTTCGTGGGCTCGATCGTGGCGACCTTTGGCCTGATCCTGCTGGCGCCGCAGCTGGTGAAAATCGCGCTGCTCTTCGGTCCGGCTGAGTATTTTGCGCTGTTCACGCTGGCCTTTGCCACGCTGGGCGGCGTCAGTTCCACCAATCAGGCGAAATCGGCCTTTGCCGCGGCGCTGGGGATCGGTCTGGCGATGGTCGGCGTCGATACGCAGACCGGCGTGCCGCGCTTCACCTTCGGTGAGGTGCATCTGTATGACGGGATCGACTTCCTCGTGGCCATCGTCGGGCTTTTCGCGCTGTCCGAGGTCTTCCTGTTCCTTGAACACCGCCACGGCTCCTCGGATGCCGAGGGCAAGAAGATGACCATCGGCCGCATCGTGCCGCCGCTGAAGATGATCAAGGACACTTCGGGCGCGATGGCGCGCTCGACCGGGATCGGCTTCCTTGCGGGGGTGCTGCCGGGGGCGGGGGCGTCGCTGGGCTCGTTCCTCGCCTATGCGCTGGAAAAGAAGATCTCCGACAAGGACGGCACCTTTGGCAAGGGCGATCCGCGCGGGCTGGCCGCGCCCGAGGCGGGCAACAATGCCGCCGCCGGGGGCGCGCTGGTGCCGATGCTGGCGCTGGGTGTGCCGGGCTCGGGCACCACGGCGGTCTTGCTGGCGGTGTTGCTCAGCCTGAACATCACGCCGGGGCCGCTTCTCTTCACGCAGAACCCTGATGTGGTCTGGGGTCTGATCGCCGCGCTCTTCATCGCGAACTTCATGCTGCTGGCGCTGAACATTCCGATGGTGGGGATGTTCACCCGCATCCTGATGGTGCCGCCGCGGGTCCTGATGCCGATTGTGGCGATGGTCAGCTTCGTGGGCATCTACGGGATCTCGGGCTCGAGCTTCGATCTCTATGTGATGATCGGGTTTGGCGTGCTGGGCTGGGTGCTGCGCAAGCTCGATGTGCCGCTGGTGCCGATCATTCTGGGCACGCTGCTGGGCAATGCGATGGAAAGCAACCTGCGCCGGGCGATCACGATCTCGGATGGCGATTGGTCGGTGCTCTTTGGCAGCCCGGTGTCGCTGGTCCTGTGGGCGGTGGCGCTGGCGGGGTTTGTCCTGCCGATCGTGGTCGGCAAGGTGATCAAGGCGCGCATGCACGGCGCCCGCCAGACCGCGCAGGCCGAGGAAATGGACGCGACCGACTGATCCTTTTGCGATCTTCTGATGCGGCAAGGCCCCGGGACACCCCCGGGGCCTTGTCTTTTTCCAACATTTCCGGCCGCGCCTCAGGGCGCGCGGATGCCGGCGGAGAAATCGGCGCCGGGCGGCAGGGCGCGGGCCTTGGCGCTTATCGCGGCGGCGGCGCGGCGCTCGGCCATCGAGCCGATCCCGCCCAGGGCGCCCAGCGATTGCAGATATTCGGGCAGGTTGCCGGACAGGATCAGGCGCCGGTCGATCGGCAGATCATTCTTCAGCACATGCGCCAGCCGCCAGACCACCGTGGTGCAATTCGCGGTGATCGTGTTGTAGAATTCCGGGCCAGCCTCCAGCCGCTGCGCCAGCGCGACATAGGCCATGAACATCTCGCGGCGCTGTTCGGGGGTCAGATCGACCGGATAGAGGCTCACGTCTTCCTGCCGCAGGTTGGTGCGCAGCTTGACGATATCGGTCTCGGTTGCACCGATCAGCACCAGCTCGAACTGGCGGAAGAAGCCGCCGATCTCGTTGAAGGCCTCGCCCTGTTCCTTGCGGATCTCGACCGAGAAGACGACCTGCTCGCCGCCCTCAAAGCCGAAGCTGACCAGCAGATGCGCGATATCGGGGTTCGCCCAGACCGAGGTGATCATATCTAGACTGGCGAGTTTGGAGAGGTCATAGCTGCGGGTGATCCAGCGTTCGGTCGCCTGATCGGGGGTGATCCAGTTGAAGTCGCGGATGTCGCTCAGCGTGACGATATCGCCCGCGACCTGCGCCTTGACCCCGCGAGAGACCTCGGTGGCCCAGAGGCGATCCTCGCGCGGGGTGATCGTCTGATACCAGCCCAGCGTGACGGCGGCGGCCAGCGCCAGCACCGCCCAGCCGAGACGCCGCGAGCGGGCGCGCGCAAGCCCCGCCGCGATCAGCGCCGCGGCGATCAGCGCCCAGCCGATCCCCCGCGCGGGGCCGGCCAGTTGCACCCAGATCGCGGTCGCGGCCCAGGCGGAGCCAAGCAGCGCCACGAGCGCGAAGACGGAGAAACCAAAAATACGAACTGTGCGGGCCATGGCATGCCTTTCAAGACGGGCCTTTCAAGACGGCGAAGGGGCGGGATCGTTGCCCCGGGCCGGACAGGGACGGGGCGCCGCGGCGGGCGCCCCCGAACCCATTGCGATCAGTCGCGGGTGTCCTTGGCGATATCGGCCAGCATGCGCTCGGTCCGGGCGTCCTCAATCTTGTTATACAGACGCGCGCTTTCTTCGTTGTCGCGCAGCGCCTTGGTGATGCCCGCGGTCGAATAGACCAGCATGATCGCGGCCATCGCATAATAGCCCTTGGCGGTCATCGAGGCCTGAAGCGACCAGATCCCGGCGGCCATCATGAAGACGGCGATGCCGAAGTTGAAATAGGTGAAGGTGTTCCAGGCTTTCGAGACTTTGGGAACATAGGTCTGTTGCATTTGTGCTATCCTTGGTCAAATGGGGCGCCCAACCACTTCGTCGGGGCCAAGAGGAGTTCGCCCGTCCTGTGGAAACAATCAGGGCCGTTTCGGGTGTATTTTTGATGGATTTGTGACAGTTTCGTGGCGCGCTGTCAGCCCTGCGCCTGTTTCGCGCGCAGCCGCTCCAGCACCGCCGCCGCATCCGATTTCAGCGGTGCGCCGCAGCCCGCCGCCGCCATCCGCGCGCTGAGCGCCTCGGCCGAGGCCCCGGCCGACAGATCGGCCACCGCGGCCGCCGTCGCCTCGGCATGGCCCTGACGTTCCTGCAGGCGCGCCAGCGTCGCTTCGGCCTCGTCGAGGCTCGCCAGCGTGCCCTGCGGCAGGGTGCCGCGCAGACGCTGCGATTTCTGCGTGGCCTCGGCCAGTTGCAGCCCGCGTTGCAGGGCGCGCAGCCGCTGCTCGGCCAGCTTCAGATCCTCGCGCAGGCGGGCGATCTCGGCGTCATAGGTGGCAATCGCGCGCGCGGTCGTGTCGCGCTCGGCCTCGAGGCCGGCAATCGCGCTGGCGGCCTCGGTCGCCAGATCGTCGCGGCCGTGGTTCAGCGCCTCGATCGCGCGGCCCTCCAGATCGGCAAGCTGGCCTGCGATGCGCAGCGCGGATTTCTTCTCGCGCTCGGCATAGGCGATCACGACGGCCAGCGCGCGGCGGGCCTGATCGATGCCCGAGACCGCATCGCGCAGCTGTTGGCGCAGGATCGGCAGGGCATTGGCATCGGCGATGGCAATTTCGGCTTCGCGGGCACGGCCCCGGATCAGCGTGGTCAAAGTCTTGAACATGATGGCTTCCTTGTGTATGAACCTTGTTCATGGACTTTATGTCGAGTGATTGAACGATGTTCAAGAATAAAATGAACGACGTTCAGAAAATAATCGGGTGCGAGATGGGAAACAAAACCGAAGCGAAGCGGGCCGAGTTGCGGGAGCGGCTGATCGCGGTGGCCGTGGCGCAGATCGCGGCGCGGGGGCTGGCGGGGCTGAAGGCGCGCGAGGTGACGGCCGAGGCGGGCTGCGCGCTGGGCGCGCTTTATACAGCGGTGCAGGATCTCGATACGCTGGTGCTGCATGTCAATTCGCGCACGCTGGCGCGGCTCGGGGCGGCGCTGCATGCGGCCTGCGAAGGCGCCGCGGCCGAGCCCGAGGCGCGGCTTCTGGCGCTGGCGGCGGGCTATGTGGCCTTTGCGCGCGCCAACCGGCGGCTGTGGTCGGCGCTCTTTGAGCATCGCCTGCCCGAGGGGGTCGAGACGCCCGAGTGGCACAAGCGCGACCATGCCGTGCTGATCGAGGAGATCATCGCGCCGCTGGCGCAGCTGCGCGCCGATCTGGCGGGCGAGGCGCTGCTGATGCGGGCGCGCACCACCTTTGCCGCGGTGCATGGCGTGGTGCAGCTGTCGTTGCAGGGCCGGTTCGTCGGCGTCCCCGAAGAGGATCTGGCCGACGAGGTCGCAGCACTGGTGCGCGCCATGCTGCGCGGCGCGCATCTGGCCTAGGGCGGCGCCGCAGCCGGGGCGGGTCTTCGCGGACTGCCCGATCCTTGCGCATCCCCGCCCGCGGCTGTTCAACCTAGGATTGCTTTGGTCTGGGGGGGAACGGGCGTCAGTTGTCATTTCCCGCCCGCCGAGTATTCTTTGCAAAATGAGAAGACCGTCCCGATCTGCGAGGGAGGGTATCGCCTGGGGGCTCGGATGGACGCGCAGAGCAGCAATCGGCCGGTCGCCTCGCGGGCGCGGCCCCGCCCCGCTGGCCGGGGCCCCGATCGGAGGGCCCGGTCGGGATGGATCTGATTGACCTTGGCGCGAGCCCCTATTCCGACGGGGTCTTCGAGGATTTCCTGCGGCAGGTCTGCGAGCGGCTCGAGCTCGACCATGCCGCCTATGCCGGGATCAACCCGGTGAGCCAGACGATCCACGGCTTTGTCACCTATCCCGAAGCGTGGAAGAAGCATTACGCGGAAAAGGGCTTCGACCGGATCGACCCGACGCTGGAATTCGCCGCGCGCTCGATCGCGCCGGTCGACTGGCAGCGGCTGGCGACGCATCCGAATTTCGAGCGCGTCTTCAGCGATGCCGAGGATTTCGGCATCGGCCGGATGGGGATGACGATCCCGGTGCGCGGCCCCTATGGCGATATCGGCATGCTCAGCGTCTCGGCACGGGTCGGCCCGGAGCGCTGGAAGTTGCAAAGTGAAAAGGTGGCCGCCGATCTGCAATCGGTGGCGGTACATCTGCATGATACGGTGATGCGCTCGGACGATCTGTCGCGGGTGCTGCGCCATCCGCAGCTGTCCAAGCGCGAGCTGGAGATCCTGCAATGGACCGCCGCGGGCAAGACCCAACATGATATCGGCGAGATCCTGTCGATTTCCCATCGCACGGTCGAGGTGCATCTGAAGTCGAGCCGCGAGAAGCTCTATGCCCTGACCACGGCGCAGGCGGTGGCGCGCGCCATCGCGCTGCGGCTGATTTACCCGCTCTGATCTGCGGGCGTGACGATCCGGATGACGGCGCAAAGGGGCACTTTGACGCCGCCGAATGGCTGACCTGAGCCCTAGGAATAGCTCGGCCCCGCGACCGTCATAGTTTCGTAAAAGTTTACGGGATTCCCCTAATAGTCGCGCAAAGGTTGCAGCCGTTAAGCTTCTTCTTGCCAGTCTCAGAAGGAGCCCCCCCATGATCCTCGTGATCGACAGTCTCAACAAACACGAATTCCCCGAAATCCTCGACGACATGTTCCGCCTGCGCGGCCGAGTCTTCGGCGGCCGTCTCGGCTGGGAGGTCGAGGTGACCGACGGCCGCGAGATCGACGCCTTCGACCGGCTCGATCCGCTCTATGTGATCGGCCTCGACGAGGCGGGCCATGTCATCTCCTGCGCCCGCGCGCTGCAGACCACCGGGCCGCATATGCTGGCCGATGTGTTCTCGGCGATCCTCTGCGGCGAGCCGCCGCTGCGTTCGGCCAATCTGTGGGAATCGACCCGGTTCTGCGTCGATACCGAGCGGCTCAGCCTCGGCCGCGGCACCGTCAAGGGCACGGTCAGCCATGCCACCTGCGAGCTGATGATCGGCTCGCTCGAATATCTGCGCGGCTGCGGGATCACCGATATCGTCACGGTGATCGACCCGGTGATGGACCGCGTGCTGAAACGCTCGAACAATGCGCCCTATGGCTATGTCGGCGAGACGGTGCCGATGGGCAAGGTGCCGGCGATGGCGGCGCTGCTCGACACCGGCGAAGAGCGGGTCGAGCGCGTGCGCGCCTTTGCCGGGATCGAAGGCTCGGTTTTTGCCGATGCCACGGCGCTTGCCCGGCTGAAGCTGCGCGAAGAGGTGCTGGCGACGGCCCGCGCGATGCAGGGCGAGGCTGCGACGATCGCGGTGCTGGTCGACTATCTCGATGCCCAGCTGGCCGCGGCGCGCACCTCCCACGAGACCGAGGCGGTGCGCCTGCTGGCCCGGGAACTGGCGGCGGCAGCCGATGGGGTCGCCGCGGCAGCCGCGACGCTCCTGCCCGAGCCTCCGCGCCTGACCGGCGCGGCCGCCTGAGCGGACAGGGAAGCCGGGGCGTCCCGCCCGGCAGACACTCCCTGACCTGGGGCCCCGGCGGAGGTCACGAGGCCGGGGCTCGTTTTTCGCGGCGGCGTGACCGGCAGGGCGGGGGCCGCCCGCCCCGGGTCAGGATCGCAAAAGCCCCCGTTCCGGATTTCCGGCCGCTTTTCCCCCGGGCGCTTGCAGACCGGAAATCCCAGATCGGCCCCGCTTCGCCGGGGCCGATCCTGTTTGGGGGGCTCAGACGTCCAGCTCTTCGACGAAGCGGGCGTTTTCCTGAATATACTGGAAGCGCAGCTCGGGTTTCTTGCCCATCAGCCGCTCGACCAGATCGCTGGTCTCGCCCGGGATCTCGTCGTCGATGGTGACCCGGATCAGCTTGCGCGTGGCGGGGTTCATCGTCGTGTCCTTCAGGTCCTTGGCGTCCATTTCGCCCAGCCCCTTGAACCGCTGCACGTCGATTTTTCCCTTGCCGCCCAGCCCTTTGGCGAGCCATTTGTCCTTCTCGGCATCATCGGCCACATAAAGCCGCTTCGCGCCTTGCGTCAGCCGATAGAGCGGCGGGCAGGCCAGATAAAGGTGCCCCTTGTCGATCATCGGCCGCATCTGGGTGAAGAAGAAGGTCATCAGCAGGCTCGCGATATGCGCGCCGTCCACATCGGCGTCGGTCATGATGATGACCTTGTCGTAGCGCAGATCCTCGACGTTGAAGCGGCTCCCAAGGCCCACGCCAAGCGCCTGCGCCAGATCGTTGATCTCCTGGTTCTGGCCGAGCTTGCTGGACGCAGCCCCCAGCACGTTCAGGATCTTGCCCCGCAGCGGCAACAGCGCCTGATTGGTGCGGTCGCGTGCCATCTTGGCCGAGCCGCCCGCCGAATCGCCCTCGACGAGGAAAAGCTCGGTCCCCGCGCGGTTGGTGGCCGAACAATCCACCAGCTTGCCGGGCAGGCGCAGCTTCTTCGTGGCGGTTTTCCGCTGGGTTTCCTTTTCGGCGCGGCGCCGCAGCCGTTCTTCGGCGCGCAGCACGAGGAAATCGAGGATCGCGCCCGCCGATTTCGTGTCATTGCCGAGCCAGGTGTCGAAATGGTCGCGCACCGCGTTTTCGACCCAGCGCGCGGCCTCTTCGGTCGAGAGCCGATCCTTGGTCTGACCGACGAAAGAGGGCTCGCGGATGAAGATGCTGAGAAGCGCGCAGCCGCCCGTCAGCATGTCCTCGCGGGTGATCTGCGCGGCCTTCTTGTTGTTCACCAGCTCGCCATAGGCCCGGATGCCCTTGAGCAGCGCCGCCCAGAAGCCCGCCTCATGGGTGCCGCCCTCGGGGGTGGGCACGGTGTTGGTATAAGAGTGGATGAACCCGTCGCGCGAGGGCGTCCAGTTGATCGCCCATTCGACGCTGCCGGGCACGCCGAATTTTTCCTCGAAGCTCACGCGGCCCGCGAAGGGGCGGTCGGAATAGGTGGCCGCCCCCGTCAGGCTTTCATTGAGGAAATCGGACAGGCCGTTCGGGAAATGGAAGACCGCCTCGGTCGGCGTCTCGCCATCCGCGATCGCGGTTTTCCAGCGGATTTCCACGCCCGAGAAGAGATAGGCCTTGGACCGCGCCATCTTGAAGAGCCGCGCCGGTTTCAGCTTGAGCGAGCCGAAGATTTCCGGGTCGGGGTGGAAGGTGACGGTGGTGCCGCGCCGGTTCGGCGCCGCGCCGATCATCGCGATCGGCCCTTGCGGCACGCCGCGCGAGAAGCGTTGCTCCCACAGCTCCTTGTTGCGCGCAACCTGCACGATCATCTGGTCCGAGAGCGCGTTGACGACCGAGGAACCCACCCCGTTCAGACCGCCCGAGGTGGAATAGGCCTTGTTCGAGAATTTGCCGCCCGCATGCAGCACGGTCAGAATGACCTCGAGCGCCGATTTGCCCGGGAATTTCGGGTGCGGATCGACCGGCATGCCGCGGCCGTTGTCGGTGATGGTGACCGAGCCGTCGGCGTTCATCTCGACCCCGATGCGGGTGGCGTGGCCCGCCACCGCCTCGTCCATCGAGTTGTCGAGGATCTCCGCCACCAGATGATGCAGCGCGCGTTCATCGGTGCCGCCGATATACATGCCCGGGCGCTTGCGCACCGGCTCGAGCCCCTCGAGCACCTCGATCGAGGAGGCGTCATAGGTTTCGGGACCCGATTGCGACAGAAGATCGTCGGCCATGCTGCTCGCTTTCTTTGGTAGCTTTGAGGGTGATGGATACAGCACTTGGGGGCTGGGGGGCAAGCGCTGGCGCCTGCCCC
>JACXUS010000162.1 GCA_014763785.1 Sphingomonadales bacterium
CTGGGCGGGGCCTGACCCCGGCGCCCCCGCCCAGATCGCGCCCGCCCCGATCACGCCCGCAATGATCGCCCCGGAGGTCGCGCGCTATTCCGATCAGCTGCGGGCGCGCGCGGGCGGGCAGGTGGCGGGGTTTCTGGCGCTCCTGACCGCCGATCTGCACAGCCGCACCGACCGGCATATCCGCCCCTCGGGCTATGCCCAAAGCGCGGCCGAGACGCTGATCACCGCCCGCGGCGCCTGCCGGGATATCGCGGTGCTGTTCATCGCCGCGGTGCAGGCGCAGGGGATGCAGGCGCGCTTCGTCTCGGGCTATCAGGCGCAGGCCGAAAGCGTGGACGGTCAGCGCCATCTGCATGCCTGGCCCGAGGTCTGGATACCCGGCGCGGGCTGGCGCGGCTTCGACCCGACGCATGGCCTGCCGGTGGGGGATGGTCATGTCGCACTTTGTGCAGCTGCGGATCAGCGCGCGACGATGCCGGTCGAGGGTGGCTTCTGGGGCGGCACGGTGCTGTCGCGGCTGAGCTATACGGTCGAGATCACGACCGGGGCCTGAGCGGCGCGCGCGGCCGGGCAGGGGGCGGGGGCGCCGCCCTGCTGGCAGGGCGGCGCCCCCGCGTACCGCGCCCCTGCCTGCGCGCAGGCAGGGGCGCGCTCTTGCTCCCGGTCTCGCGCGCGGCTAAGTCCGGGCTATGGAAAACCTGTCCTATACCCCCCGCGGCACGCTGTTGCCGAACCGGCCGATGGCCGAGCTGACCTGGCTGCGCGTGGGCGGGCCGGCCGACTGGCTGTTCCAGCCCGCCGATGCCGAGGATCTGGCAGCCTTTCTGGCGGCTTTGCCCGCCGATGTGGCGGTGTTCCCGATGGGGGTGGGCTCGAACCTGATCGTGCGCGATGGCGGGCTGCGGGCGGTGGTGATCCGCCTTGGGCGCGGCTTCAACGCGATCTCGGTCGAAGGCGACACGGTCACCGCAGGCGCCGCCGCGCTCGATGCGCATGTGGCGCGCCGCGCGGCGGAGGCCGGGCGCGATCTGACCTTTCTGCGTACGATCCCGGGCAGTATCGGCGGCGCGGTGCGGATGAATGCGGGCTGCTACGGCTCTTATGTGGCCGATCACCTGATCGAGGTCGATCTGATCCTGCGCGACGGCGCCCGCGCGACGCTGCCCGCCGCGGCGCTGAGCCTGAGCTATCGCTCGAGCCAGCTGCCCGAGGGCGCCGTGCTGATCGCCGCGCGGTTTCGCGCCGAGGCGGGCGATCCGGCGGCCCTTGCCGCGCGGATGGAGGAGCAGATCGCCCGCCGTGACGCGAGCCAGCCGACCAAGGACCGCTCGGCGGGTTCGACCTTCCGCAATCCGGCCGGGTTTTCCTCGACCGGCCGGGCCGATGATGTCCACGACCTCAAGGCCTGGGCGGTGATCGACCGGGCAGGGATGCGCGGCGCGCGGCTGGGTGGCGCGCAGATGAGCGAGATGCACTCCAACTTCCTGATCAACACCGGCCATGCCACGGCACAAGATTTAGAGGGGCTGGGCGAGCTGGTGCGCAAAAAGGTTTTGCAGAGTCAGGGAATTTCGCTAGAGTGGGAAATCATGCGCGTGGGCGAATTTGCGCCCGGGCAGGAGCGTGGCGCCGCGGATGCCGGGGATGATCCGGCCGGGCCGCAGCGCGACGCATAAGCGGTAAACACGGGGACAACCCCGGAGAGCACGGGGGGCAACCCCGGAACGAGGCAAAAGTGGCGGGTATGTCGAGCAGGGCAACCCATCGCGTGGCGGTATTGATGGGCGGCCCCTCCGCAGAGCGGGAGGTGTCGTTGTCGACAGGGCGCGGATGCGCCGAGGCGCTGCGGGTGGCGGGCTATCAGGTGATCGAGCTGGAACTGGGCCGCGAGGCTCGGGCCGAGCTGCCCGCACGCCTGGCCGAGGTGAAACCCGATACTGTTTTCAATGCTTTGCATGGCCGTTGGGGCGAGGACGGCTGCGTGCAGGGCGTGCTGGAATGGCTGCGCATCCCCTATACGCATTCGGGCGTGCTGGCCTCGGCGCTGGCGATGGACAAGGCCCGCGCCAAAGAGGCTTATCGCGCCGCGGGCCTGCCGGTCGTGGAAAGCCGTCTGGCGCCCAAGGCCGAGGTGATGGCGGCCCATGTCCTGCCGGTGCCCTATGTGGTCAAACCCAACAACGAGGGCTCGTCCGTCGGCGTCTATCTGGTGACCGAGGGCGCCAATGCCCCGCCGCAGCTCGCCCCCGAGATGCCCGAGGTGGTGATGGTCGAGACCTATGTCCCGGGCCGCGAGCTGACCTGTTCGGTGATGGGCGATCACGCCTTTTGCGTGACCGAGATCGTGACCGAGGGCTGGTATGACTATACCGCTAAATATAGCGTGGGCGGCTCGCGCCATGTCTGCCCGGCCGAGCTGCCGCCCGAGATCACCGACGCGGCCCGCGCCCATGCGCTGGCCGCGCATCGGGCGCTGGGGTGCCGCGGGCTGTCGCGCACCGATTTCCGCTGGGATGACAGCCGCGGGCTGGCGGGGCTCTATCTGCTGGAAACCAACACCCAGCCGGGGATGACGCCCACTTCGCTCTCGCCCGAACAGGCGGCGGCCGAGGGGATTTCCTTCCCCGAACTCTGCGCGATGATCGTGGAGGATGCCTCATGCGACCGCTGAGCGCCGAGCCGCGCTATCTGCCGCAGGGCGGGGCGGCGCATCCCGCTCAGGCCGGGCAGCGCCGCGTGGCGGTGGCCCCGCGTCCCCTGCGCCGCGATCCGGCGCCCTCGCGGCTGGCGTTCCGGTTGCAGCGGCTGTGGCTGACGCCCTTCGTGCGCAGTATTACCCGGATCGGTCTGCCGGTCTTTGCGCTGGTGCTGGGGCTGGGGCTGTGGCTGGGCGATGACGGGCGCCGCGCCGAGCTGGTCGCCCGCTATGACGATGTGAAGACCGCGATCCAGAACCGCCCCGAATTCATGGTCAGCCTGCTCAAGATCGAGGGCGCGGGCCCCGAGGTAGATGGCGCGATCCGCGCGATGCTGCCGGTCGAGCTGCCCGCCTCGAGCTTCGACATCGACCTTGAAGCCTATCGCACGATGATCCGGCGGCTGGATGCGGTGGCGGATGCGAGCCTCGTGATCCGCTCGGGCGGATTGCTCGAGGTCCGCGTGACCGAGCGCACGCCCGCGATCCTGTGGCGCACGCCCCTGGGCCTTGAGATGCTCGACGCCGAGGGGCATCGCGTCGCGACCCTGATCGACCGCGCCTCGCGGCCCGACCTGCCGCTGATTGCGGGCGAGGGGGCCAATGCCGCGGTGCCCGAGGCGCTGGCCGTCTTGCGCGCGGCGCAGCCGATCCTGAGCCGCGCCCGCGGGCTTGTGCGGGTGGGCGAGCGGCGCTGGGATCTGGTGCTCGACCGCGATCAGCGCATCCTGCTGCCCGCCGCCGATCCGGTGCGCGCCGTCGAGCGGCTGATCGCCCTTGATGCGGCCGAAGACCTGCTCGACCGCGATTTTACCCATCTCGACCTGCGGAACCAGACCCGCCCGACGATCCGGCTCAGCGCCAATGCGCTGGAGCAATTCCGCGCGATCACCGGGCAGGCGACCAAAGTGAAGGCGACCCCATGACCGATCTTTATGAGAGCCAGCGCGCGATGCGCGCGATGCGCAAGGCCGCGATGCAGCGCGGGGTGATCGCGCTTCTGGATATCGGCACCTCGAAGATCGCCTGCCTCGTGCTGCGCTTCGAGCCCGACACCGGGCTGCGCGCGCCCGAGACCATCGGCTCGCTTGCCGGGCAATCGACCTTCCGGGTGATCGGCGCGGCCACGACCCGCTCGCGCGGGGTGCGTTTCGGCGAGATCGACGCCATGGCCGAGACCGAGCGCGCGATCCGCACCGCCGTTCAGGCCGCGCAGAAGATGGCCAATACCCGCGTTGACCATGTGATCGCGGCCTTTGCCGGGGCGCAGCCGCGCAGCTATGGCCTTGCGGGTGAGGTCGAGGTGGCGGGCAGCCATGTCGATGAACAGGATGTGGCGCGCGTGCTGGCCGCTTGCGACATGCCGCCGATCGGGCAGGGGCGCGAGGTGCTGCATGCCCATCCGGTGAACTTCGCGCTGGATCACCGCTCGGGCCTTGGCGATCCGCGGGGGCACGTCGGGCGGCGGCTCGCGGCGGATATGCATCTGCTGACGGTGGATGCGGCGGCGATCCAGAACCTGATCTATTGCATCCGGCGCTGTGATCTGGAACTCGCGGGGATCGCGAGCTCGGCCTATGTTTCGGGGCTCTCGGCGCTGGTCGAGGACGAGCAAGAGCTCGGCGCGGCCTGTATCGACATGGGCGGCGGCGCGACGGGCGTGTCGATTTTCATGAAGAAACACATGATCTTCGCCGATGCGGTGCGGCTGGGCGGTGACCATATCACCCGCGATATCGCGGCCGGCCTTCAGGTGCCGATGGCGGTGGCCGAGCGGATCAAGACCTTCCACGGCGGGGTGCATGCGACCGGCATGGACGACCGCGAGATGATCGAGCTGGCGGGCAATTCGGGCGACTGGGAGAAGGACCGCCGTCAGGTCAGCCGCGCCGAGCTGATCGGCATCATGCGCCCGCGCGTCGAGGAAATCCTCGAGGATGTGCGCGGATTGCTGGATGCGGCGGGCTTCGATCATCTGCCGAGCCAGCAGATCGTGCTGACCGGCGGCGCGAGCCAGATCCCGGGGCTCGATGGGCTGGCCGCGCGCATTCTGGGGCAAAACGTGCGCCTCGGGCGGCCCTTGCGGGTGCAGGGCCTGCCGCAGGCGGCGACCGGGGCGGGCTTTGCCAGCGCGGTGGGCCTCGCGCTGTTTGCCGCGCATCCGCAGGACGAATGGTGGGATTTCGAGATCCCGGCCGAGCGGTTGGGCGGGCGCAGCCTGAAGCGGGCCTATCGCTGGTTCCGCGCGAACTGGTAAGCGAGAATCGAGGGACGGTAAGGCCGGACCTCGATTCCACCAGATGATGGTGCATGCGCGAAATACCGCTCAATGGCGGTAAAGTTTCCGCCATATTTTGTGGGGATACCTTGTTTTTCAGGTGACGTTGCCGGGAATCCCCGCTAAAATCGGGGAAATTTTCGGGGACATTCGGCCCGGCGCGGCCGTTCAAAACAATGACAGGCGGACAGCATGACCCTTAACCTGATGATGTCGGAGCACGAAGAGCTGAAGCCGCGGATCACCGTTTTCGGGGTCGGCGGTGCGGGCGGCAATGCGGTCAACAACATGATCGACAAGCAGCTTGAGGGCGTCGAATTCGTGGTAGCCAATACCGACGCGCAGGCGCTGCAGCAGTCGAAATCGCAGGCCCGCATCCAGATGGGCGTCAAGGTCACCGAAGGTCTGGGCGCGGGCGCGCGTCCCTCTGTCGGCGCCGCCGCGGCCGAGGAAACCATCGAAGAGATCGTCGATCATCTGGCCGGCGCGCATATGTGCTTCATCACCGCCGGTATGGGCGGCGGCACCGGCACGGGGGCGGCGCCGATCATCGCGCAGGCCGCGCGCGAGCTGGGCGTACTGACCGTGGGCGTCGTGACCAAGCCCTTCCAGTTCGAGGGCGCGAAGCGCATGCGTCAGGCCGAAGAGGGGATCGAGGCGCTGCAGAAGGTGGTCGATACGCTGATCATCATTCCGAACCAGAACCTGTTCCGTCTGGCGAACGAGCGCACCACCTTCACCGAAGCCTTCGCGATGGCCGATGACGTGCTGTTCCAGGGCGTCAAGGGCATCTCCGACCTGATGGTCCGTCCGGGCCTGATCAACCTCGACTTCGCCGATGTCCGCTCGGTGATGGACGAGATGGGCAAGGCGATGATGGGCACGGGCGACGCCTCGGGCGATGACCGCGCCGTGCAGGCCGCCGAGAAGGCGATCGCCAACCCGCTCTTGGACGAAATCAGCCTGAAAGGCGCGCGTGGCGTGCTGATCAACATCACCGGCGGCTATGACCTGACCCTGTTCGAGCTGGACGAAGCCGCGAACCGGATCCGCGAAGAGGTCGATCCGGATGCGAATATCATCGTCGGCTCGACGCTCGACACGACGATGGAAGGCATGATGCGCGTTTCGGTCGTGGCGACCGGGATCGACGCGTCGAACGTCCATGCCGATATGCCGGTGGCGCGCCGTTCGCTGGCCGAGCCGCTGAAGGCGCCCGAGCCCGCCCCGGCGCCCGCGCGTCCGGCGCTGACCGTGACCACCGCGCAGGCCGCCCCGGCCCCGACGATGGCGCAACCCGCCCCGCAGCCGGTCCATCAGCCGATGCAGGCCGCCTCGCAGCCGATGGCGCAACCGATGGCGCCGCAGGCCGCCGCCCCGGCGCAGCCCGCCCGCTCGCTCTTTGATGCGCAGCCCGAGGCCGCGGATGACCTGCCGCCGCCCGCCTATCAGGCGCCGCGCGCCGCTGCCCGCGAGGTCCATGTGGAAGAGGATGCCGCGGCCTTCGTCGCGCCG
>JACXUS010000468.1 GCA_014763785.1 Sphingomonadales bacterium
CACCTCGACGGTGCGGCTGTCGGCAGGGGCCCGCGTCCGCCGCGCCACCTTCTTCGGCGAGCCCTATGACGAGGAACTGAGCCTCGACCCCGCCCATGTCCGGCTCGACCGGCTGAACGCGGGCGCGCCGTTCCTGAAGGTGCACGAGCTCGACACGCTCGACGCGGTGATCGGCTCGGTCGTGCCGGGCTCGGCCCGGATCGAGAACGGCCGCGGGATCGCGCTGGTGCGGATCAGCGAGCGCGCCGACGTCGAGCCGATCTGGCGCGACATCCAGGCCGGGCACATCCGGGCGGTCTCCATCGGCTACCAGGTCCATCGCTTCGAGGTCTCGAAACCCGAGGCCGCGCGCGAGCTTTGGCGGGCGGTGGACTGGACGCCGTTCGAGGTCTCCGCCGTCGCGGTCGGCGCCGACCCCGCCGCGGGCTTCCGCGCCCAGCATCCCCTCCACGACTGCGTCCTTCACCGCCGGGACGCCCGTTCAAGCACGAAAGGACCGATCCCTATGACGGACAAGACGCAGACCCCGGCGAGCGACGCCGCAACCCCCGCCACCCCCCAGCCGACCGCGCCGGTCGAAAGCGAGGACACCACCATGACCGAGCCGAAATCGGCTGCGCCCGACCAGAATGTCGCGGCCAGTGAGACGCGCAGCCAGCCGAAGATGCAGGCAACTCTCGCGCCCGACACTGAGGCGGTCGCCACCCGCGCCCGCGAGGCCGAGCGCGATCGCGTCTCCACGATCTACGATCTCGCGGGCCGCCTGAACCTCGAGCGCGGCTTCGCCGAGGATCTGGTCAAGCGCGGCGTCAGCATCGACGAGTCCCGTCGCCTTATCCTCGATCAGGTCGCCGCGAAGTCGGACGAGACCCGGACCTTCCCCCATGTTTCCGTCCCCCTCGGCGGCCGGGACGAGCGCATCACCCGCCGCGACGCGGTGGCGAATGCGCTGCTGCACCGCTACAGCCCGACGCTGTTCCAGCTGGAGGATGCCGCGCGCCAGTATCGCGGCATGACGCTGCTGGAGCTGGCCCGCGAAAGCCTCGGCAATGCTGGCGTGAACACGCGCGGCCTGTCGCGCGATGAGGTGGCGACGCGGGCCCTGCACTCGACCTCGGACTTCCCCGAGATCCTGTCGGCCGTGACCAACAAGACCCTGCGGCAAGCCTACGAGGCCTATCCCCGCACCTTCATGCTGTTCTGCCGCCAGGTGCTCGCAACCGACTTCAAGGCCATGCACCGCGTCCAGCTCGGCGAGGCCCCGCAGCTGCTTGAGGTGGGCGAAAGTGGCGAGTTCAAACGCGGGACGCTCGGCGAGAGCAAGGAGAGCTACAAGGTCAAGACCTATGGCCGGGTGGTCGCCATCACCCGCCAGACGCTGATCAACGACGATCTCGACGCCTTCACCCGCATCCCGGCGATGTACGGCAACTCCATCGC
>JACXUS010000163.1 GCA_014763785.1 Sphingomonadales bacterium
CCTATGGGCTGGGCGGGCATTTCGGCGACATGATCGCGGGCTCGCTGCTGGGGATTGCGCCGGTGTCGGGGGCCTTCGGGCTCAAGGTGTTGTCGGCGGTTCTGGCGCTGGCACTGCTGGCGATGAGCAGCTTTGTTCTGGGCTTCGACCGTGCCGAGCTGCGCGCCATCACCCGGTTCCTGATTTTGGGCTCGATTGCCACCTATGCAACGGTTCTGACCGCGCTCGGCAAGGGCGCGCAGGCCTCGGTTCTGGCCGCCAAGGGCGCCGCCGAACAGGCCCGCGCCCGCCGCGCCGCCGCCGCCGAACGCGCCGCCGAGCAAGCCGCATGGGAGGCGCAGGAACAGGCCTGGGCCCAGCAGGCGCGCGCGCAGGCCGCCCAGGCCGCGCCCGGTCACGCGGTCTATGCCGCCCCGCCCGCGCCCGAGCCGAGCCGCCCCGCGATGTTCTCGCGCATCCGCCGCGCGGTCGAGCCCGAGCCGGTGTATGACGCGCCCGATCTCTCGCCCGAGCTGATCGAGCCGGGCTACGAGGCCTATGAAATGGCCGCGCCCGCGCCGTCGGAGGATCGTGTCAAGGCCCGGATCGCCGCCGCGATGCAGGCTCGCGTGGCGCATGGCGCGCCGGTCGCGCCGATCCCGGTGGGGGGCGCGCCGCGTGTGGCGCAGCCCTATGCCGAACCGATGATCGAACCCGCCGCGCCCCGTGCGCCGATGACCGCGCCGGTCGCGCCCGCCCCTTCGGCCCCGGCTTCGGTGCTGTCGGCGGTGGCCTCGCGTCTGGCGCGCGGGCCGAAACTGGTCGCACCCGCACCCGCGAAACCGGCCGCACAGCCCGCGGCCCTGCGCGCCGAGCCGCCGCTGATGGCGCGCCCGCGCTTCATGCCTGATCGTCCGGTCACGGTCGCGGCCCCCTTGGCGGCACCTGACCCCGTCGCGGCCCCCCGCAGCCCTTTGCTCCGGTTCCTGCCGACCCCGATTACGCGATGGATTTCGCGCCTGACTATCCGGCGCCCGACTATCCCGTGCCGGGCTATGACGCGCCCGATTACGAGGCGGATGCCTTCCTCGAGCCCGATTTCGCGCCCGAAGCGGCCTATGCCCCCGAGGCGCCCGCGCCGCAACCGGTGCCCCGCGCCGCCTGGCAATCGGCCTATGACGACCCGGCGGAAGACGGGATCGAGGATGAGGACAATGTCTTCGCCGATCTCGATGATGAAATCCCGCCCGCGCCTGCGATGCTGCGCGCCGAGCGCCCGACGCTGAACCGTCAGGTGATCGCGCCGGTGGCTGCGCCCGAGCGCCGCGTGGTGATGCCGGTCAAGAAGGCGCCGACCCCCTCGAAACAGGCGATGGCCGAGGCCCAGCCGCGCCTGCGTTTCGAGGCGCCCGAGCACCCCGCCTATGAGGTGCCGCCGCTCAGCCTGCTGACCAATCCGACGACGATCCAGCGCCATGCCCTGTCGGATGAGGCGCTGGAGGAAAACGCGCGGATGCTGGAAAACGTGCTCGACGATTACGGCGTCAAGGGCGAGATCGTCTCGGTCCGCCCCGGCCCCGTCGTCACCATGTACGAGCTGGAACCGGCGCCGGGCCTGAAAGCCAGCCGGGTGATCGGCCTTGCCGATGATATCGCGCGCTCGATGTCGGCGCTGTCGGCGCGGGTCTCGACCGTGCCGGGCCGCTCGGTGATCGGGATCGAATTGCCGAACGCCCACCGCGAAAAGGTCGTGCTGCGCGAGATCCTCTCGGCCCGCGATTTCGGTGACAGCAACATGCGTCTGCCGCTGGCGCTGGGCAAGGATATCGGCGGCGAGGCGGTCATCGCGAACCTCGCCAAAATGCCCCACCTGCTGATCGCCGGGACCACCGGCTCGGGCAAATCGGTGGCGATCAACACGATGATCCTGAGCTTGCTTTACAAGCTCAGCCCCGAGGAATGCCGGTTGATCATGATCGACCCGAAGATGCTGGAGCTTTCCGTCTATGACGGCATCCCGCATCTGCTCAGCCCCGTCGTGACCGACCCGAAAAAGGCCGTCGTCGCGCTGAAATGGGTCGTGGGCGAGATGGAAGAACGCTATCGCCGCATGTCGAAAATGGGCGTGCGCAACATCGAGGGCTATAACGGCCGCGTCCGCGAGGCGATGGAGCGCGGCGAGTTGTTCAAGCGCACCGTGCAGACCGGCTTTGACGAGGAAACCGGCGAGCCGATCTTCGAGACCGAGGAATTCCAGCCGCAGCCCTTCCCCTATATCGTCGTCATCGTCGACGAGATGGCCGACCTGATGATGGTCGCGGGCAAGGAAATAGAGGCCTGTATTCAACGGCTTGCACAGATGGCGCGCGCCTCGGGCATCCACCTGATCATGGCAACGCAGCGCCCCTCGGTCGATGTCATCACCGGCACGATAAAGGCGAACTTCCCGACCCGGATTTCCTTCCAGGTGACCTCGAAGATCGACAGCCGCACGATCTTGGGCGAGCAGGGCGCCGAGCAACTGCTGGGCATGGGCGACATGCTTTACATGGGCGCGGGCTCGCGCATCACCCGGATCCACGGGCCCTTCGTCAGCGACGAAGAGGTCGAGGAAATCGTCACCCATCTGAAATCGTTCGGGCCCCCGGAATATATGTCGGGCGTCGTTGACGGGCCGGATGACGAGGTCGCGAGCGATATCGATCAGGTTCTGGGCCTTGCTTCGGGCGGCGACGATGTGGAAAACGCGCTGTATGACACCGCCGTTGCGATCGTGATCAAGGATCGCAAATGCTCGACCTCCTATATCCAGCGCAAGCTCGGCATCGGCTACAACAAGGCCGCGCGGCTGGTCGAGCAGATGGAAGAGCAGGGCGTGGTCACCGCCGCGAACCATGTCGGCAAGCGCGAAATTCTGGTGCCCGAACAGTAACATTGCGCGCGAAAGCGTGACGAGCGGCCCCGTGCTTCGTGAAGGCGCGGGGCTTTTCCTTTTCGCGGGCCGCGTTACAGTCGGGGCATGAAGATGATCCGCCTCGCGCTTGCGCCCGTCCTCGCCCTGATCCTCGCTCTGCCCGCTGCGGCGGCGGAAATTCCGCTGGCGGAATTGTCACGCTATCTCAATAGCCTGACCACGGCGACGGCGGATTTCACCCAAGTGAATGCCGATGGGTCGATCTCGACCGGCAAGATCTATATCAAGCGGCCCGGCCGGGTGCGGTTTGAATATACGTCGGATGACACGCTGGTGATCGCGGGCGGCAGTCAGGTGGCGATCTTCGATCCGAAATCGAATGGCGGGCCCGAGCAATATCCACTGGCCAAGACGCCGCTGAACCTGATCCTCGCGGCGAATGTCGATCTGGGGCAGGCCAAGATGGTGCGCGCGCATCGCACCGATGGCGCCAAGACCGTGGTGACCGCGCAGGACCCGGCGCATCCGGAATATGGCTCGATCGATCTGGTCTTCACCGCCGGGCCGACCGAGCTGCGGCAATGGGTGATCACCGACGAATCGGGCGCCAAGACCACCGTGATTCTGGGCGACCTGACCAAGGGGGGCGCGCTGGGATCGAGCCTGTTCTCGATCCCCTCCGAGATCGCGCGCCGCAAACCCGCCGACTGATCAGCGCCGGCAGGAGGCAAGCTGCGCGCGATACATCTCGGCGCGGGCGGCGACCTTGTCGGCCACGGCCAGAAGCCAGCCCTTGGAATTATGGCTGCCCCTGGCATAGCCGGTGCGGCCCTCGTGATAGGCCAGATATTGATTGCGCGCGTCGGTCTTGGCGATGCCAAGGCGGCGGGTGGTGCCATCCATGTACCAGCCCATGAAATCGGTCGCGTCCTGAATCCGGTTGCGCTTCGCGCCCCGCCGCCCGGCGTCGTCGCGATATTCGTCCCAAGTGGAATCGAGCGCCTGACTATAGCCATAGGCCGAGCTCTGCCGCCCCAGCGGGATCACCCCCAGAGCATAGCGATGCGGTGTCTTGGCATTGCCGACGAAGCGCGATTCCTGATGGATCGTCGCCATCTGCACATAGACCGGAATGCCCCAACGGCTCTCGGTGCGCTTCATCGCCGTGTAATATTGCGGCTTCTCGCGCGCCAGAAGGCAGGCGTTGTCCAAGTTGCGCGGCGCCTCGCTGGAGCCACCGCCGCAGGAGGCAACCATCATCACGATGGCGACTTTCAGGAATTTGTTCATCACTGCTCTGCCTGTTCCGGCTCGGTTTTAGGAATCTTACGAAATTTCGGCGCGCAGGGGAATCCCATTCCGCCCCTGCGGTTCGGTCACGATTTCTTGGGCGGCAGGCCAGCGCCGGTCTGGGCCGAACTGTTGGGCACAGGACCACAAATTGTTTCCGGTGCAAAAGTGGCCAGATTATGGACGCGCGCGGCGTAAAGGACTACTAACCATTATGGGGGTAATGGATGCAGACCACTCACGCGAAATATCACATCGGTCAGATCGTCCGGCACCGGAAGCATCCGTTCCGGGGCGTGGTCTTTGACGTCGATGCGATGTTCTCCAACACGCAGGAATGGTACGATGCCATTCCCGAAGACAGCCGCCCCCACAAGGACCAGCCGTTTTATCATCTGCTCGCCGAGAATGATAACAGCTACTATGTGGCCTATGTCTCGGAGCAGAACCTGATGGCGGATTTCTCGGGTGAGCCGGTCGATCATCCCGATCTGCATGATCTGTTCGGCGATTTCGAGGACGGGCGTTACCCGTTGCAGTTCCAGCTCAACTGAAGCCACGATCTGCCATTGTCAGGCGCGGCGATACGGATCCATCGCGCATGCAGGGCGCCGACCGTGATGCGCGTCGCGGTTGGGGGACGCAGGTCCTTGGGTGGGGTCATGAAGCTCATCGGTCAACCCTGATGCGGTTGCGGGGAGAGGGGCAGGCGGAAGGCCAGCAGATTGCGTCCGTCAACCCGGTGATAGCCAAGATCCTCGGCCAGATCGCGGATCAGGAACCAGCCGAAGCCCCCTTCCGGCAGGTCGTCGGGATGCGGGCGCAGCGTTTCGGTGGCGATCTTGCGATTGATGCAATCGGCGGGCAGTTCAATTCCATCATCGCTGACCGAGCAGCTCAGACCGCGGCCATCGCGCACCATCGACAGGGTGATCATGCCCTTCCCGCTATCGCCATATCCGTGCTCGACGATATTGTTCAGCACCTCGGCCAGCAGCAATTCCAGCGTTCCCGCCTCATCGCTGGTCATGTTGCGGGTAAACCGCGCCAGCGCTGCGCGCAGTGCCTTGCGCACGGACAGGGGGTCGGCGGCGAAACTGTGATGGAAGATCTGCGCCTCGGGCCTGTCGCCACCCCGTTCCGGGCGCGGCTGGCCGCGCGCTTTCCGATCAGCCAGCATTGCGCAACCCTTCCTGCAGTGCGGCCTCCACATCGGTATGAATGCGGAAGACGGTATCCATCCGCGTCAGCTGGAAGACCTTGGCGACATTGGGTGTCAGCCCCGACAGCTCCAGCCGCCGGGTTGGCGCCAGCGATTTCATCACCGCGACCACGGCCCCGAGCCCGGAACTGTCCAGAAAATCGACCTGCGACATATCCAGCACAACACGCGTCGAGGGCTGCGCCGTCACCTCGCGCATCCGGTCCTTGAACCGCATCGCAATGGCGGCGTCGATCCGCTCTTCATCCACACGCACCACCAGTGCGCCGTTCAGGGCTTCAGCAAAAAGGTTCATCCTGGGCTCCGGCCTTGCTCTTGCCGGTCCAGACTAGAGGGCATTGCTTACCAATCCGTATCCATCCGGCGATTTTCGCCGCCCGGGCTGTCGCCGGGGGGCTTGATCGCCGCCGGTGCGCGGCGCTATGCCAAGGAAAACCGGGGGGATGGGGCGCCGCGTGATCGACTATACCGAACTTGCCGCGCGCATCGCCGCGCTGACCGAGGGTGAGCGTGACAGCGTCGCGCTGATGGCGACCCTTGCCTGCGAGATCCATCATGCGGATGCGCGCTTCGACTGGACCGGGTTCTACCGGGTCGTGGCGCCCGGGCTGCTGAAGATCGGCCCCTATCAGGGCGGCCACGGCTGCCTGGTGATCCCGTTTTCGCGCGGCGTCTGCGGTGCGGCGGCGCGGAGCCGCGAAACCCAGCTCGTGCCCGATGTCGAGGCCTTCCCCGGCCATATCGCCTGTTCGTCCAGCACCCGCTCCGAGCTGGTGATCCCGGTCACCAACCGCGCGGGCGATCTGCTGGGCGTGCTGGATATCGACAGCGACCGCCCCGACGCCTTCACCGCCCAGGATGCCACGCAGCTGGGGGCGATTCTGGCCGCGACCTTCGCCGAGGTCGCCCCGTGATCGACACGCTTCTGGCCTTTCCGCCGAGCGTTCTGTGGACCTTTCTGGCGGGGGCGCTGGTGCTCAACCTGACGCCCGGGCAGGATGTGCTGTTTTCCATCGCCAGCGGCCTGCAGGGCGGCCCGCTGATGC
>JACXUS010000164.1 GCA_014763785.1 Sphingomonadales bacterium
GCTGATGCGCCGCGGGGCCATCGGCCAGATCCGGCGCGGGCGGCTAGCGTTCGTCGCAGAAGTCCGCTCGCTCGCGCATGTGCTAGGCCAGACGGTCGGGCGCACCTTCCAGGCGACTTGCGACGCCGCGCTCGGCGATGCACGCTGCGGCGTCGATCTGGAGGACCCCGTCTTCAGGGGCGCGGGTGCCGTCATCGATCTCCTGCGGGACCGTGCCTTCACTGCCTCTGGCCTCGGCGGATTCGCCTCTGGCTGGTTCACCTTCGGCACGCTGGAATGGACCAGCGGAGCGAACGCCGGACGACGCACCGAGGTTTTGGGCCATGACGTGACGGACGGCATCGCGGTGCTGACGCTGCTCGAAGCGCCGGTGCGTGCGATCGCCGAGGGTGACGGCTTCACCATCCGCGCGGGCTGCGACAAGCGCATGGAGACCTGCGGGGCGAAGTTCGCCAACACCGCCAACTTCAGGGGCTTCCCGCACATCCCCGGCCAGGACGCGGTGCTGCGCTATGCCACGAAGGACGGCGGTCATGACGGAGGCGTGCTGTGAAGCCCGCCGATCCGGATCGGGTGATCGCCGCGGCGCGCGCGTGGCTCGGCACGCCCTATCACGAACAGGCGAGCCTGTGCGGCGTCGGCTGCGACTGCCTCGGCCTCGCGCGGGGTGTCTGGCGCGATGTCGCCGGGCCAGAGCCGTTCCCGATCCCGGCCTACAGTCGTGACTGGGGCGAGACCGGCCCACGCGAGGTTCTGGCCGAGGGCGCGCGGCGGATGATGATCGAGGTGTCGCCCGCCGAGGCCGGGCCGGGCACGCTGGTGCTGTTCCGCATGATGCCGCGCGCCATCGCCAAGCATGTCGGACTTCTGACCGGTCCCGACACCTTCCTCCACGCCTACGAGCGACTCGGCGTGATCGAGGAACCGCTCACCCCATCCTGGCGGCGGCGCATCGCCTTCGCCTTCCTGTTTCCGCAACGCTGAGATCCCGACATGATGGTGTGGATGGCTCCTCCCCCGACGGCATCGCGATGTGCCATGCTGGTGCTGTCATCGACCAACAAAGGAATGGGAGCCACCCACATGGAGATTACAACACTCGGGATCGATATCGCCAAGTCCGTCTTTCAACTGCACGGCGTCGACGCCGCGGGTCAGGTGGTGCTGAAAAAGCGCCTGCGCCGAAATCAGGTGCTGGAGTTCATGGCCCAGCTTCCGCGTTGTCTGGTGGGCATCGAGGCCTGCGGGACATCGCATCACTGGGCGCGGGAGATCGCGGCGCTCGGCCACGAGGTCCGTCTGATCCCGCCGGCCTACGTGAAGCCCTACGTAAAGCGGCAGAAGAACGACATGGCCGATGCCGAGGCGATCTGCGAGGCGGTGACGCGGCCGAACATGCACTTCGTGCCGATCAAGACGCCGGAGCAGCAGGGCGTGCTCATTCTGCATCGCACCCGCAAGATGCTGTCGCGCCAGCGCACCATGATACTCAACGCCTTCCGCAGTCACCTTGCCGAGTTCGGCATCGTCGCGCCGAAAGGCCCGTATCACGTGATGCAACTGGCCAAGGCGCTGCGCGAGGGAGAGCACGACCTCCCGGAGGTCGCGCGCCGGGCGCTGATCGGGTTCGCCGACCAGCTCGCGGCGCTGGCCGCGGAGATCAAGTCGCTCGATCGGCAGCTCCGCGCCTGGCACGCCGACAATCCGGTCAGCCAGCGGCTGCAGACGATCCCCGGCATCGGCGTGATCACGGCGACGGCGCTCGCGGCCAGCATTCCCGACGCCTCGGTGTTCAAGTCGGGCCGTCACTTCGCCGCATTCCTCGGCATCGTGCCACGGCAGAACTCGACCGGCGGCAAGGATCGGCTCGGGCGGATCTCCAAGATGGGCGATCCCTATTTGCGAACCTTGCTTGTGAATGGGGCGACTGCCGTGATCCGGCGGATCGAGCAAGCGGAGGGCCGGACCGCAATCTGGATCCGGCGGCTGCTGGACAGGAAGCCGGCACGGGTCGCTTCGGTGGCAATCGCCAACAAGACTGCGCGCATCGCCTGGGCCGTGATGTTGCGCGAAGAAGACTACAGGGCGCCTGCAATGGGCTGAGAAACAGTGCGGTGCGGATAACTTGCGCGCCGCTTGACTTGCGAGGGCATGGACGGTGATGATGATCCGATAGGAAAGACCGTAGCCGGGACACCCCGAAGCAGTTGCCTGGGCATCATTGCTCGTCAACATGATTGGGACCCGGCCTGCGGACTTCATCAAGGCCAGCGGTCAGACAGTACCGCGCCAACAGGCCGAACACATGACCGCAATCCGCAGAGATCACGGTCACCCGAAATATCCCTTGCAAAACCGGAGCCATCCACACATGGCCACCCTCGTTCTCGGCGCCGCTGGCGCCGCCATTGGCGGTTCGATCGGTGGCGCGATCCTCGGCGTCAGCGCCGCGACCATCGGCGGCTTCATCGGCTCCAGCATCGGCTCGGTCGTCGACAGCTGGATCATCTCGTCGCTGGCGCCCACCCAGCGCATCGAGGGCGCGCGGCTCGACACGCTGCGCATCACCTCCGCCACCGAGGGCGCGGTGATCCCGCGCCTCTACGGCCGCATGCGCATCGGCGGCAACATCATCTGGGCGACCGATTTCCGCGAGGAAACCAAGACCACCACGCAGGGCGGCGGCAAGGGCGGCGGGGGCGGCAAGGTCAAGACCACCGAGTATCTCTACTACGCCAGCTTCGCCGTGGCGCTTTGTGAGGGACCGATCACCGGCATCGGGCGCATCTGGGCCGACGGCAAGCCGATGGACCTCTCCGGCGTCACATGGCGCTGGTATCCCGGCGACGAGGCACAGATGGCCGATCCCTTCATCGCGGCGCAAATGGGCGCGGCCAACACGCCTGCCTATCGCGGCACCGCCTATGTCGTCTTCGAGGAGCTGGCGCTTTCGACCTATGGCAACCGTCTGCCGCAGCTGTCCTTCGAGGTGTTCCGGCCGCTCGCCGATCCCGACACCGCCGAAGGGCTGACCCGCGCCGTCACCATGATCCCGGCCTCGGGCGAGTTCACCTACGCCACGCAGGCGATCCGCAAGACCGATGGCGGCGCGACGGTGCCCGAGAACCTGAACGCGCTGGCCGACTCCACCGACATGGTGAAGGCTCTCGACCGGCTGCAGGCGATGGCGCCGGCCGTCGAGAGCGTCAGTCTCGTCGTCGCCTGGTTCGGCGACGATCTGCGCGCAGGGTCCTGCAAGGTGCGACCGGGCGTCGAGGTGTCGGCCAAGTCGACCACGCCGATCAGCTGGTCGGTGAACGGCGTCAGCCGGGCAAGCGCCTTTCTCGTCAGCCGCGACGATCAGGATCGCCCCGTCTATGGCGGCACGCCGTCGGACTTCTCCGTGGTGCAGGCCATCCAGGAGATGAAGGCGCGCGGGCTGCGGGTGACCTTCTACCCGTTCATCCTGATGGATGTGCCGCCCGGCAACACGCTGCCGAACCCGTATTCCGACAACGCCGCCGAGACTGGCCAGCCCGCGTTCCCTTGGCGGGGGCGGATCACTTGTTCCCCGGCTGCGGGGTTCGCCGGATCGGTGGACAAGACCGCCACGGCCGCCGCGCAGGTCGCGGCGCTGTTCGGCGCGGCCACACCCGCCAGCTTCAGCGTGGCGGGTCAGTCGGTTTTGTGGACAGGCACGCCCGGCGACTGGGGCCTGCGGCGCATGGTGCTGCACTACGCCCATCTCTGCGCGGCGGCCGGTGGGGTCGATGCCTTCCTGATCGGCACCGAGATGCCGGGACTGACCACCATCCGCTCGGGCGCCAGCACCTATCCGGCGGTGCAGGCCTATCGGGACCTCCTCGCCGATGTGCGCTCGATCCTCGGGTCCGGGACGAAGATCGGCTATGCCGCCGACTGGTCGGAGTACTTCGGGCACCAGCCGGGCGACGGCACCGGCGACGTCTTCTTCCATCTCGACCCGCTCTGGGCGGACGCCAACGTCGATTTCGTCGGGATCGACAACTACATGCCGCTCGCGGACTGGCGCGACGGGTTCGAGCATGCGGACGCGGCCGAGGGCTGGCCCGCGATCTACGACCGGGCCTACCTGCAGGGGAACATCGCGGGCGGCGAAGGCTTCGACTGGTTCTACGCCAGCGCCGCGGATCGCTCGGCGCAGGTCCGCACCTCGATCACCGATGGTGCCGCCAGCAAGCCGTGGGTCTTCCGCTACAAGGATCTGCGCGCCTGGTGGTCGAACCCGCACTACAATCGCCCCGGTGGGGTGGAGAGCGGCACGCCGACGGCATGGGCGCCCGAGTCCAAGCCGATCTGGTTCACCGAGCTCGGATGTCCGGCCATCGACCGGGGCACCAACCAGCCGAACGTCTTCTTCGATCCGAAGTCGTCGGAGAGCTTCACGCCGCATTTTTCGCGGGGCTGGCGGGATGACGCGATCCAGCGCGCCTATCTCGAGGCGACGTATCTCTGGTGGGGCGATGCCGCGAACAACCCGCTGTCCTCGGTCTTCGGCGGCCGGATGGTGCACGTCCCCGAATGCGCCGCCTGGACCTGGGACGCGCGGCCGTACCCGTTCTTCCCGGCGCTGACCGACGTCTGGACGGACGGGGCGAATTGGCGGCTCGGGCACTGGCTGACGGGGCGGCTGGGAGCGGTGTCGCTGGCGGCCCTCGTCCGGCACCTCTGCATGCGGGCGGGGCTGCCCGAGGACCGCATCGACGTCTCCGGCCTCTGGGGCGCGGTCGAGGGTTACGCGATCACGGCGCTCGAAAGCCCGCGCGCCCCGATCACCACGCTGTCGCGGCATTTCGGCTTCGATGCCGTCGAGACCGAGGGGGTGATCCGGTTCGTCATGCGCGGCCGAGCGTCGGTTGCCACCCTCGCACCCGAGGATCTGGTCGCCGGTCGTGAAGGCGACGTACTGGAACTGACGCGGGGCCAGGAGACCGAACTGCCTCAGGCCCTGAAGTGGCAGGTCGCCCGCGCCGACGAGGATTACGACGCGGCTCTCGTCGAGGCGCGGCGGATCACCGTGGACACGACGCGGATCGCCTCGGAGTCCTTCCCGATGGCGGTGCCGCCCGAGGAAGCCGAACGCCGCTGCCGCCGCGCGCTGATGGAAGCCTGGACCGGCCGCGAGACGGCGGCGTTCCGCCTGCCGCCCTCGCGGCTCGCGCTCGATCCGGCCGATGCGATCCGGCTGGAGCATGACGGCCGGCTGGTCGACCTGCGGCTCGTCTCCATCGCCGACGCCGAGGCGCGCGGCATCGAGGCGGTGCGCCAGGACCGGGCGACCTACGACCTGCCGCCCGGCGATCCGCGTGCGGCGTCGCTGACGCGGGCCGTGGTGTTCGGCGCGCCGGATGCGGTGCTGATGGACCTGCCGCAGCTGACCGAGGACCAGCCCGCGCATCGGCCGCTGGTCGCCGCGCACGCGGTTCCCTGGCCGGGCGAGATGGCGGTGTTCCGCAGTCCGTCGACGGATGGGTTCGAGCTGCTGACGACGTTCGGCAGCCGCGCCCGGATCGGAGCGCTGGTCTCGGACCTCTATGCGGGGCCCACCTCGCGCTTCGACCTCGGCAATGCGCTGGTGGTCGATTTGCTCACCGGCACGCTGGAAAGCGTCACCGACCTGACGCTGTTCGGCGGGGCGAACGCGCTGGCCATCGAGAGTGCGCGCGGCGTCTGGGAGATCGTGCAGGCGGGCGCGGCCGAATTGCTGGCGCCGGGTCGTTATCGTCTGACCCGCTTGCTGCGCGGCCAGCGCGGCACCGAGAACGCGATGGGCAATCCGGCTCCGGCAGGCGCCCGGGTCGTGGCGCTCGACGACAGCCTCGCCTCGCTGCCCATCGCCGAGGCCGATCTCGGCATCCCTTGGAACTGGCGCATCGGCCCCGCGAGCCGCCCGGTGAGCGACGAGATCTATGTCGCGCAGGCCTTCACGCCCGCTGGCGTCGGGCTGCGGCCGTTCTCGGTCGCCCATGTCGAGCAGCCGTGGCGCAGGCCGCGCACTTCCGGGGACCTGACCATCCGCTGGACGCGCCGGTCGCGCGCGCTTGCGGCCGACAGCTGGGGCGGACTCGAGGTGCCGCTGGCCGAGGAACTGGAAGCCTATGAGGTGGAGATCCTCGACGGCGCCACGGTGAAGCGGGTGCTCAGCACGACCACGTCCAGCGCGGTCTACAGCAGCGCCGACCAGACGGCGGACTGGGGTGCGCCGCTCGGCCCCGGCGACACGCTCGACATCCGCATCTCCCAGCTCTCCGCCCTCGTCGGGCGGGGCGCGCCGAAAACCGTCACGCTCACGTTCTGAAGGCCATCCCATGTCCGACGCCACGACCCATCTTCTGCTGCCCTACATCCTCGCGGCGCAGGCCCAGAAGCACGTCACCCACAACGAGGCACTGCGGA
>JACXUS010000165.1 GCA_014763785.1 Sphingomonadales bacterium
GTGGTTGGGGGCGTCACCTTCCTGCGCCCGTTTCTGGACCTCGGCCGGGCCGGGCTGCGCGGCTATCTGACGGGGCAGGGCGTCGGCTGGATCGAGGACCCCTCGAATGACAACCCGCGCTTTGACCGGGTCAAGGCGCGGCGCGCGCTGGCGGCGCTGAAACCGCTCGGCATCAGCGTCGAGCGGCTCAACGAGACGATCCACCACCTTGCCATGGCCGAAAGCGCGCTTGGTTTTGCGCTGCGCCGTCTGGTTGACGCGCATGTGACCACGCCCGCGGGCGATGTGGTGATTGACGCGCGCGCCTTTGCCCGCGAGATCGACCCCGAGATGCAGCGCCGGTTGATCAATGCGGCGCTGATCTGGGTCTCGGGCGCCGATTATGCCCCGCGCGCGGCGAAGCTGGCCGATTTCCTGATCGACTGGCGCACGCGGCGTGACCGCACCCTGCACGGCTGCCGCATCATCAGCACCGATACCGAGATCCGCATCACCCGCGAGGCGAAGGCGGTCGCCGGGCTCACCGCCCCGGTGGGCGCGCCCTGGGACCGCTGGCGGCTGATCCCGCCCGAGGGGCTCGACACCGAGGGGATGATGATTTCCGCCCTTGGCCCCGAGGGGTTGAACGGGGTCAAGGACTGGCGCGCAAGCGGCGTGCCGCGCCCGACCTTGCTGGCCAGCCCCGCGATCTGGCACGCCGATCGGCTGATTTCCGCGCCCCTTGCGGGCCTTGCCGAGGGCTGGAAAGCCGAAATCGCCTGCGGCAGTTTCCACAACACGTTAATCAGGCGTTGAACCTGACCAAGTAATCCCTATTTTCACACGAAAAGGTGCCGCGCCCGCGCGGTGCCCCCCTGTTTCGGAGGTCTCCCCTTGGGTAACGCGCGCAATCTCGCCTTCTGGGCTGTGCTGTTCCTGCTGATTCTGGCGCTGTTCCAGCTGTTTGACGGATCGCAATCCAGCGTCGGCGGCCGCACGGTCAGCTATTCCGACTTCATCGCGGCGGTCGACAAGGGCGAGGTGAAGACGGTTCAGCTCGATGGCGAGGACGTGCGCTATCAGATGGCCGATGGCACCACCTATTCGACGGTGAAGCCCGAATCCGACCAGATCGCCGAGACGCTGATCGGCAAGGGGATCGAGGTGAAGGTCGTCAAGCAACAGCAATCGGGCTTCATGTCGCTTCTGTCGGTCTATCTGCCCTTCATCGTGTTGATCGGCATCTGGATTTTCTTCATGAACCGGATGCAGGGCGGCGGCAAAGGCGGGGCGATGGGCTTTGGCAAATCCAAGGCGAAGCTGCTGACCGAGAAGCATGGCCGCGTGACCTTTGACGACGTGGCCGGCATCGACGAGGCCAAGGAAGAGCTGGAAGAGATCGTGGAATTCCTGCGCAACCCGCAGAAATTCAGCCGTTTGGGCGGCAAGATCCCGAAAGGCGCGCTGCTGGTTGGCCCGCCCGGCACCGGGAAAACGCTGCTCGCGCGCGCCATCGCGGGCGAGGCGGGCGTGCCGTTCTTCACCATCTCGGGTTCGGATTTCGTGGAAATGTTCGTGGGTGTCGGCGCATCCCGCGTGCGCGACATGTTCGAACAGGCCAAGAAAAACGCCCCCTGCATCGTCTTCATCGACGAGATCGACGCCGTGGGCCGCGCGCGCGGCGTCGGCATCGGCGGCGGCAATGACGAACGCGAACAGACGCTGAACCAGCTGCTCGTCGAGATGGACGGTTTCGAGGCCAATGAGGGGATCATCATCATCGCCGCGACCAACCGCCGCGACGTGTTGGACCCCGCCCTGCTGCGTCCGGGCCGCTTCGACCGTCAGATCCATGTGCCGAACCCCGATATCAAGGGCCGCGAGAAGATCCTGACCGTGCATGCGCGCAAGGTTCCGACCGGCCCGGACGTCGATCTGCGCGTGATCGCGCGCGGCACGCCGGGCTTCTCGGGCGCGGATCTTGCGAACCTCGTGAACGAGGCGGCCTTGATGGCCGCGCGCGTCGGGCGCCGGTTCGTCACGATGGAAGATTTCGAGAATGCCAAGGACAAGGTGATGCTCGGCGTCGAGCGCCGCAGCATGGTCCTGACGCCGGAGCAGAAGGAAATGACCGCCTATCACGAGGCGGGGCATGCGGTCGTGGGGATGAAGCTGCCGAAATGCGATCCGGTCTACAAGGCGACGATCATCCCGCGCGGTCAGGCGCTGGGCATGGTCGTGTCGCTGCCCGAGATGGACAAGCTGAACTACCACAAGGACGAGGCCAAGCAGAAGATCGCCATGACCATGGCGGGCAAGGCGGCCGAGATCCTGAAATGGGGCGAGGATCACGTCTCGAACGGGCCCGCGGGCGATATCATGCAGGCCAGTGCGATCGCGCGCGCCATGGTGATGCGCTGGGGCATGTCGGACAAGGTCGGCAATATCGACTATTCCGAGGCGCATGAGGGCTATTCCGGCAATACCGGCGGCTTCTCGGTCTCGACCCGCACCAAGGAGCTGATCGAGGAAGAGGTCCGCGAGATCATCGAGACCGGCTATATCGAGGCGCGCCGCATCATCGAGGAAAACCGCGAGGAATGGGAGCGTCTGGCGCAGGGTCTGCTGGAATATGAGACGCTGACCGGCGATGAGATCAAGAAGGTGATGGCGGGCGAGCCGCTCGGTCAGGACAAGGACGGCGACGATACGCCGACCGGCAGCCTGCCCTCGGTCACGCTGCTGCCCAAGACGAAACCCGCCAAGGGCGGCGACGCGGCGCCCGAGCCCTCGGTCTGAGCGATGGCGAAGCGGCCGAAGGCGGCGGGCGGCGGGCCCTCGGGCGACTGGAACCCCGCTGCCTATGGCCGCTTCCATGACCTGCGGCTGCGCCCGGCGCTCGATCTCTTGGCGCAGGTGGGCGATCTGCCCGAGGGCAAGGTGGTCGATCTGGGCTGTGGCGCGGGGGCGGTCGGCCCGGCGCTGAGCCGCCGGTTTCTGGGCCGCAAGATCGTGGGCGTCGATGCCTCGCCCGCGATGCTGGCCGAGGCGGCGGCAACCGGCGCCTACAAGCGCTGCGATCTGGCCGATATCCGCGACTGGCAACCCGCGAAACCGGCCGCGCTGATCTTTTCCAATGCCGCGCTGCAATGGCTGCCCGATCATCCGGCGCTGCTCGCGCGGCTGGCGGGGCTGCTGGTGCCCGGCGGCGTTCTGGCGGTGCAGGTGCCGCGGCAATGGGGCGCGCCCTCGCACCGCTTCCTGCGCGAATTCGCGGCCGAGATGTTCCCCGACCGCTTCGATTTCACCGGCTGGCAGCCACCCGTGGCCGAGCCCGCCGATTATGCCCGCCTGCTGGCGCCGCTGGGCTGCGCCACGGTCTGGCAGACCGACTATATCCAGCGCCTCGATCCCACGCCCGATGCCCATCCGGTGCGCCGCTTCACCGAATCGACCGCGTTGCGCCCCTTCGCGGCCCAGCTCACCCCCACCGAGCTTGCGGCCTTCCTCGCGCGCTATGATGCCGCGCTGGACGCCGCCTATCCGGCCGAGCCCGATGGCTCGGTCCTTTTTCCGTTCCGACGGGTGTTCTTCACGCTCAAGGTTGCCTGATGCCTGCTCTGAAACCGACCCAGTTTTCCGGCACGATCACCTATCTCGGCCTTGTTCCGCCCGGGCAGCTGGCCTCGGAGCCACTCGCGCAGATGGTGCTGGGCTTTGACGGTCCCGAGGGCGAGGCCCATGCCGGGCGGCTGCGCGAGAGCTGCTCGCGGGTGACCGCGCAGCACCCCAAGGGCACGCCGATCGCCAATACTCGCCAGATCACAATCCTGTCGGAAGAGGAGCTGGCCGAGACCGCCTTTGCCATGCATCTGCCGCGGATCGCGCCGGAATGGGTCGGCGCCAATATCGTGCTGCGCGGCCTGCCCGATCTGACCCATCTGCCGCCCTCGTCGCGGCTGCAGGGGCCCGATGGGGTGACGCTGGTGATCGACATGGAAAACCGCGCCTGCGTCCTGCCCGGGCGCGAGATCGACACCCATCACCCGGGCGCGGGGCCGCGCTACAAGCCCGCGGCGACGGGGCGGCGCGGCGTCGTGGCCTGGGTCGAGCGGCCCGGGGCGCTTGAACTTGGCCAGTCGCTGACGCTGCATTTCCCCGATCAGCGGCCGTGGTCGCATATGTCCGAGCTGCGCGGTTAGCCCCCGCGCGCCGGAAACGGCGCGCCCTGCGTCGTTTGTGCTCTTCCCTCTGGCGCAGGCCCGGTTAGGGTCGGTGCCGAGAGGAGCCCGGAGGACAGATGCAAAGCGATATCGAGATTGCCCGCGCGGCCCACCTGCGCCCGATGCCCGAGATTGCCGCCAAGATCGGCATCCCCGAGGACGCGCTGATCCCCTTTGGCCGCGACAAGGCCAAGATCGAGGCGGGCTTTCTGGCGGGGCTGGCGGACCGGCCCGCGGGGCGGCTGATCCTTGTGACCGCGATCACGCCGACGCCTGCGGGCGAGGGCAAGACCACGACCACGGTGGGCCTTGGCGACGGGCTTTCCCGGATCGGCAAGCGCGCGGCGATCTGCATCCGCGAGGCCTCGCTCGGCCCCAACTTCGGGATGAAGGGCGGGGCCACGGGCGGCGGGCGCGCGCAGATCGTGCCGATGGAGTCGATGAACCTGCATTTTACCGGCGATTTCCATGCGATCACCGCGGCGCATAACCTGCTCGCCGCGATGCTCGACAACCATATCCACTGGGGCAACAGCCTTGGCATCGACATCCGCCGCATCCGCTGGCGGCGGGTGATCGACATGAACGACCGCGCGCTGCGCGAGATGGTCGTGGGGCTTGGCGGCCCCGGCAACGGCTATCCGCGCGAGACGGGCTTTGACATCACCGTAGCCTCCGAGGTCATGGCCTGCCTGTGTCTGGCAGAGGATATCGCCGATCTGGAGGCGCGTCTGGGCCGTATCATCGTGGCCGAGCGCGCCGATCACAGCCCCGTCACCTGCGCCGATCTGAAGGCCGCGGGGGCGATGACGGTGCTTTTGAAGGATGCGATGCAGCCCAATCTGGTGCAGACGCTCGAGGGCACGCCCGCCTTTGTCCATGGCGGGCCCTTCGCCAATATCGCGCATGGCTGCAACTCGGTCGTGGCGACGCGGGCGGCGCTGCATCTGGCCGACTATGTGGTGACCGAAGCCGGGTTTGGCGCGGATCTCGGCGCCGAGAAGTTCTTCGATATCAAATGCCGGATCGCCGGGCTGAAGCCTGCGGCGGCGGTGATCGTGGCGACCGTGCGCGCGCTCAAGATGCAGGGCGGCGTGGCGCGCGCGGATCTGGGGCGCGAGGATGTGCCCGCGCTGATCCGCGGCTGTGGCAACCTCGCGCGGCATATCGCCAACACCAAGGGCTTTGGCGTGCCGGTCGTGGTGGCGATCAATGCCTTCACGGGCGACACCGAGGCCGAGATCGCAGCCCTGCGCGCCGAGGCCGCGAAACAGGGTGTCACGGCGGTTCTGTGCCGTCACTGGGCCGAGGGCGGCGCGGGCGCCGAGGAACTGGCGCGCCGGGTGGTCGAGCTGGCCGAGCCCGCCCCGGCCTTCGCGCCGCTCTATCCCGACGAGATGGGGCTCTTTGCCAAGCTCGAGACCATCGCCAAGCGCATCTATCACGCCCATGAGGTGATCGCCGAGAAGCCCCTGCGCGATCAGCTCCACGCATGGGAGGCGGCGGGGTTCGGCCATCTGCCGATCTGCGTGGCCAAGACGCAATACAGTTTTTCCAGCGATCCCAAACTGTTGGGGGCGCCAGAGGGGCATGCCCTGCCGCTGCGCGAGCTGCGTCTGGCCGCCGGGGCGGGGTTCATCGTGGCGATCTGCGGGCAGATCATGACGATGCCGGGCCTGCCACGCGAACCGGCGGCGGAACGGATCGGGCTTGGGCCCGCGGGCCGGATCGAGGGGCTTTTCTGAGCCCCGCTACCTGCCGCGATCTTGAGGCGGCGGGGTGGGTTTGCGATAGGGATGCAAGGCGAACACAGGAGGGCGCGATGCGGGACCCGCAAGAGATTTCGACGATGGACGAGCTGCGGATCGAGATCGACGCGCTCGATGCCGCGCTGATCGCGCTTCTGGCGGACCGCACGCGGCTGGTGGCGCGCGCGGCCGAGATCAAGCTGGGCGCCGGTCTGCCCGCGCGCATTCCGGCCCGGGTCGAGGATGTGGTGGCCAAGGTCGTGGCGCGGGCCGGTGCGGCGGGCGTCGATCCGGGGCTGGCCGAGGTGCTTTGGCGCGAGATGATCGAGCATTTCATCGCGCAAGAAGAACGGGTTCTTGGAAAAGGGGAGGGCGCATGAGCGCGAAGATCATCGACGGCAAGGCCTTTGCGGCGCGTGTGCGCGCGCAGGTCGCGGAGCATGTGACGCGGCTCAAGGGCCAGGGGATCACCCCG
>JACXUS010000019.1 GCA_014763785.1 Sphingomonadales bacterium
CCCCTACCGCCTCCGAGGCCGACCCGGCCGCCCATCCGGGCGCGGTGACCTCGCCGATGGTCGGCACCGTGTACCTGTCGCCCGAGCCCGGCGCCTCGGCCTTCGTCAAGGTCGGCGATGCGGTCAAGGAGGGCCAGACCCTGCTGATCGTCGAGGCGATGAAAACGATGAACCACATCCCCGCGCCGAAATCGGGCGTGGTGAAGCGCATCCTTGTCGAGGATACGACGCCGGTCGAGTTCGGCACGCCGCTGATGATCGTCGAATAAGGGGGCGGTCATGTTCGACAAGATCCTGATCGCCAACCGCGGCGAGATCGCGCTGCGCGTGATCCGCGCCTGTCGCGAGATGGGGATCGCGAGCGTCGCGGTGCACTCCACCGCCGACAGCGATGCGATGCATGTGCGCATGGCCGATGAATCGGTCTGCATCGGCCCGAATTCCTCGGCCGAAAGCTATCTCTCGATCCCCGCGCTGGTCGCGGCCTGCGAGATCACCGGCGCGCAGGCGATCCACCCGGGCTATGGCTTCCTGAGCGAAAACGCGACCTTCGTGCAGGTGCTCGAGGATCACGGCATCACCTTCATCGGCCCCTCGGCCGCCCATATCCGCATCATGGGCGACAAGATCACCGCCAAGGAAACCGCGAAAAAGCTGGGGATTCCGGTGGTTCCGGGCTCGGATGGCGGGGTGCCCGACGTCGAGACCGCGAAGACCACCGCGGCCCAGATCGGCTATCCGGTGATCATCAAGGCCACCGCCGGCGGCGGCGGGCGCGGCATGAAGGTTGCGGTGGATGAGGCCGCGCTGGAAGTGGCCTTCCGCACCGCCCGCGCCGAGGCCAAGGCCGCCTTCGGCAATGACGAAGTCTATATGGAGAAATACCTCCAGCGGCCGCGCCACATCGAGATTCAGGTCTTCGGCGATGGCAAGGGCCGCGCCGTGCATCTGGGCGAGCGGGATTGCTCGCTGCAGCGCCGCCACCAGAAGGTCTTCGAAGAGGCCCCCGGCCCCTGCATCACCCCCGAGCAGCGCGCCCGGATCGGCAAGATCTGCGCCGATGCGATGGCCGAGCTGAAATATTCGGGCGCGGGCACGATCGAATTCCTCTATGAGGACGGCGAGTTCTACTTCATCGAAATGAACACCCGCCTGCAGGTCGAACATCCGGTGACCGAGGCGATCTTCGGTGTGGACCTCGTGCGCGAACAGATCCGCGTCGCCGCCGGTCTGCCGATGGAGTTCGAGCAAGACAAACTGGTGATCCGCGGCGCCGCGATCGAGGTGCGGATCAATGCCGAGAAGCTGCCGAATTTCTCGCCCTGCCCGGGCAAGATCACCCAGTATCACGCGCCGGGTGGCTTGGGCGTGCGCATGGATTCGGCGCTTTATGACGGCTACAAGATCCCGCCCTATTACGACAGTCTGATCGGCAAGCTGATCGTGCATGGTCGCGACCGGCCCGAGGCGCTGGCGCGGCTGTCGCGCGCTTTGGGCGAGCTGATCGTGGACGGGGTGGATACCACCGTGCCGCTGTTCAATGCCCTGCTGGCCGAGCCCGATATCCAGGCGGGGGACTATTCGATCCACTGGCTCGAGAAATGGCTCGCCAAGACCTTCGGCTGAAGGTTTGGTTGGAAAAAGACAAGAAACGCAAAACGCCCCCGGTTTCCGGGGGCGTTTTTGTTGGAAAAGTGCAAGTCACGGGGGCCGGCGGGCCCGATCGCGCACCTAGTCTCGCGGCCGCAACAGGCAGGTGCCGCGGCGCTTGACCTCGGGGCGATAGTAATCGCCGATCCACTTGCGCCGGTTCGGCGGCACCTCGTCCCAGTCGAGCCATTCGCAGTCATAGCCCAGAACATCGGCCATCGCCTCCATCGCGGCAAAGCTCGGGATGCCGATCAAGGCCTTCTCCTGCCCCTCGATCTGCGGGATCGAGTTCAGTTCGTTATCGGTGCGCTCACGCACCAGCATGATCACCTGACCGGGGCGCAGCGCGAATTCGCTGTCGACGATCACCAGTTTGGGCTTCAGCTTGCGCACCAGCTGGAACAGCCGGAAGTGATCCATGATGTGGTAGAGAATGCCCAGCACCCCCACAACATCGTAGGTCTGACCCGCGGCGATCTCCTTCTCCATCCCGTCGAAGATATCATCGCATTTCAGCGTGACCTTGTCGCGCAGATGGGCGCGCGGAAATTCGGCGAAGCGGTCGATCAGCTCTTGCCGCCCCTCGATGCCCACCACCTCGGAGGCGCCTGCCGCGGCAAAGGCATAGGCCCAGCGCCCGTCATGCGCAGCCAGATCCAGTACCCGCTTGCCCGCAATCTCGGCCTCCAGCGGCTTGATCAGCATCTTGTGGCGCTCGTTCATCCGGGCGACGGTCCCCGGATCTTCGGAATAGCGGGCAATCTCCGGCAGAAAATCGTAAAATCCCATATTTGCTCTCGGCTCGAACTCGGTCATCTTCAGCTTAGGCATAGAGGCACAAGCGGGCAAGAACATGGCGAACCGGCTCAGCGCCGAACTTCTGTTGTCGGGCTATGCGCGGGGCATCTTCCCAATGGCTGCCAGCCGCGACGACCCCGAATTGCACTGGTTCGCGCCACGGATGCGGGGGGTGATCCCGTTGCAGAATTTCCACATTTCGCGATCTCTCGCCCGGGTCATCCGGCGCGAAACTTTCACTATTTCAACAAATCGGGCCTTTGGCCCGGTGATCGAGGGCTGCGCCGACCGCGACGAGACCTGGATCAATGCCGGGCTGCGCCGGCTATATGACGAGCTGCATGGCGCGGGCTATGCCCATAGCCTCGAGGTCTGGCGCGGCGCAGATCTGGCCGGCGGTGTCTTTGGCGTCACGCTGGGCGGCGCCTTCTTCGGCGAAAGCATGTTCTCGCGCGTGCGGGATGCCTCGAAAGTGGCGCTGGCCTATACGGTCGACCGGCTGAGAACGGCGGGCTTCACGCTGTTTGACACGCAATATCTGACGGCGCATCTGGCCAGCCTTGGCGCGATCGAGATCCCGCGCGCGGACTATGAGCGTCAACTGGCCCGCGCGCTGTCGATCACGGCGGATTTCACCGCAGCGCCGGTGGCTTCGGCTCAGTCAATCTTGCAGCGGATGACCCAGACGTCATAGCGCTGATGATCCAGCGCCGAAAGCGCGGGGCTGTCGGCGATCATCCAGCCCGCGAAATCCGGCGCGCTGGCGCCAATATCTGCAATGATCAGATAGGCATAGGCGTTCGAGGACGGATCGTCGGCCGGATAGCGGCATTCGCGCAGCGTCACGGTGATCTTGCCAAAGGTCGCAGTCTGCCCGACCGCCAGCGTGATGTCAGAGGCCGTGCCCGCCACCTTGTCGAGCCCGCGCAGCACCGCGCCGGGCGCCTCGGCCAGCCCCTCGGGGGCCTCCTGTGCCGCAACGGCGCCCGCCGTCAGCGCCGCCGCCAGCACCAGCGCGCAACGTGTCAGGCCGCGGATCATTCGGTGGCCCCTTGCGGCGCGTCGCCGTCAGCACCGCCGCCCGCGAATTTCATCATCAGGGACAGCACCGAGACCGCGCCCTGGGTGTCAAGGATCTCATCCCCGGGCGCGAGGGTGTCGAGGCTGCCGCCGGGGATGATCTCGATGTAATTGCCGCCCAGAAGCCCTTCTGCAGACACGAGAATCGCCGAATCGTCGGGCAATTCGATGCCCTGATCGACGGCGATGGTCGTTTCAGCGAAGAAGGTCTTCGGATCGAGCCGGATCGCGGTCACGGCGCCGATCTTGACCCCGGCGAGTCGCACATCGGTGCCCACCGAAATTCCCTCGACCGAGCGGAAGGCGGCCTGCAGCGGATAACTGCCCGAGCTGCCCGACACCTCACCCCGACCGGCCCAGACCAGAAAGCCCAGAGCCACGGCCAGAACGGCAGCCCCGGCCAGAATTTCAGCGCGATTCTCGCTCATGCGGCCCTCCGGGCAGGCGCTTGCGGCCGCACCGGCTCAGCGCGGCGACCAGGCTTCGTAATCGGTCCGGACGACCGGCTCGGCGCGGCGAATCGAGCCCGGGGGCACATAGGCCGCCGCGGTGCCGGTCTGGTTCTCCAGATGCGGCAGCTCCCAGGCCTTGTGCGGCAGCGGCGCCTTGGTCGGCGGCTCGTCATAGGTGTAGTGCATCCAGCCGTGCCAGTCGGGGCTGATCTTGCTGGCCTCGACCTCGCCATTGAAGATCACCCAGCGGCGTTTGCCGTCGCGCGTCTGGTAATAGATGTTGCCCTGTTCATCTTCGCCGACCTTGACGCCTTTGCGCGCCGTGAACAGCTGAAGGCCCAGCGTCTGGCCATTCCACCAGGTCAGAAGGCGAAGCAGGAATTTCATCATATCCTCCGCGGATTGTCCTTGCCCCTTATAGCGCAGGGCGCGGCGAGGTCCAGAGCTTTGGGGCGCAGACCGCCCCGGCTCGCGGCAAGAAAACGGCGGACCACTGGCCCGCCGTCACAGGTCTGATCGGGCGCCTCAACCGGCGCTTTTGGGTTCTTTCTTGGCGCTTTCCGCGTAGATCAACAGCGGCTTGGCGCCCGCGGTCTCAACCGCTTCCTCGTTCACGACGACCTCTTGCACCGAGTCCATCCCGGGCAGTTCGAACATCGTGTCGAGCAGGATATCCTCCATGATCGAGCGCAGGCCGCGCGCGCCGGTCTTGCGCTTGATCGCGCGTTTCGCGATTGCGCTCAGCGCATCCTCGGTGAAGGTCAGCTTGACGCCCTCGATGTCGAAAAGCCGCTGATATTGCTTCACCAGAGCGTTCTTCGGCTCGGTCAGGATGGTGACCAAAGCGGATTCGTCCAGATCCTCAAGCGTCGCGATCACCGGCAGACGGCCGACGAATTCCGGGATCAGGCCGAATTTCAGCAGATCCTCGGGCTCGAGTTCCTTGAACAACTCGCCCACGCCGCGGCTGTCGGGGTCCTTCACATCGGCGCCAAAGCCGATCGAGGTGCCCTTGCCGCGCTGCGCGATGATCCGGTCGAGGCCCGCAAAGGCCCCGCCGCAGATGAACAGGATATTGGTCGTGTCCACCTGCAGGAATTCCTGCTGCGGATGCTTGCGCCCACCCTGCGGCGGCACCGAGGCCACGGTGCCCTCCATGATTTTCAGCAGAGCCTGCTGCACCCCCTCGCCCGAGACGTCGCGGGTGATCGAGGGGTTGTCCGATTTGCGGGTGATTTTATCGACTTCGTCGATATAGACGATGCCGCGCTGCGCCCGCTCGACGTTGTATTCGCTGGCCTGCAGCAGCTTGAGGATGATGTTCTCCACATCCTCGCCCACATAACCGGCCTCGGTCAGCGTGGTCGCATCGGCCATGGTGAAGGGCACATCGAGGATCCGCGCCAGCGTCTGCGCCAGAAGCGTCTTGCCGCATCCGGTCGGGCCGATCAGCAGGATGTTCGACTTCGCCAGCTCGATATCGGTCTTCGAACCGTGATTGAGCCGCTTGTAATGGTTGTGCACCGCGACCGAGAGCACCCGCTTGGCGTGAATCTGGCCGATCACATAATCGTCCAGCACCTTGCAGATATCGCGCGGGGTCGGCACCCCGTCGGTCGATTTCAGCCCCGAGGTCTTGGTCTCCTCGCGGATGATATCCATGCACAGCTCAACGCATTCGTCACAGATGAACACGGTCGGGCCCGCGATCAGCTTGCGCACCTCGTGCTGGCTCTTGCCGCAGAACGAGCAATAGAGCGTGTTCTTGCTGTCCGAGCCGGAATTGTTCGCCATCGTATCCCTCTGCCTACGCGCGCGCCCCGAGCCCGGGGCCTGGAGCGCTGCCCTGACGAAAAGTCTAGGGCAGCGCCATGTTCATCACAATGTCAAAATGCGCGACCCGGTTAAGCCCGGATCCCGCGCCCGATCACGATTCCGCGGCGCCGGGGCGCGATTCGAGGATCTCGTCGATCAGGCCCCAGGCCTTGGCATCCTCGGCCGACATGAAATTGTCACGTTCCAGCGCGGCCTCGACCGTGTCGTAATCATTGCCGGTGTGTTTTACGTAAATTTCGTTCAGGCGACGCTTCAGTTTCTGCGTCTCCTGCGCGTGAATCATGATGTCGGTGGCCTGACCCTGATACCCGCCCGAGGGCTGGTGCACCATCACGCGGCTGTTGGGCAGCGAGAAGCGCATCCCCTTCTCGCCCGCCTGCAGCAGCAGCGAGCCCATCGAGGCCGCCTGCCCGATCACCAGCGTCGAGACCTTCGGCTTGATGTATTGCATCGTGTCATAGATCGACAGCCCCGAGGTCACGACCCCGCCCGGGCTGTTGATATACATGGAGATTTCCTTCGAGGGGTTTTCCGCCTCGAGGAACAGCAGCTGCGCACAGATCAGCGTCGACATGCCGTCATGCACCGGGCCCGACAGGAAGATGATCCGCTCCTTCAGCAGGCGCGAGTAGATGTCATAGGCACGTTCGCCGCGCGAGGTCTGCTCGACCACCATCGGCACCAGCGTGTTCATGTAGAAATCAAAGGGGTCCTTCATCGTCCGTCCTTTTCGCGTTTCGTGCCAGTCTTACGGCGAGAGCATTACCCGAGTCTTAGTAGCGCGCCCCGGGGGCTTCAAGGGCAGGTATGCCCGCATTCGTCCTGCGCCCCCGCGCGGGCCCGGGGCGGGGGCGCTCCGGCAAGGCTCTGACACAAACGAATTAACGGGGAAGAAAGAGTTGGCTCCTAAGATGCCGGGCAATCGGTCCGTCCGGCGTTGTGCTGTCCGGGCCCCTCTTTGCGCCAGCCCGCTGGCCCAGCCACTCGATAAAGGACACCCATGCGCGCCGCCCGTTTTGCTCTGCTTGCCTGCACCCTGATGCTGCCCGTCCTGCCGCAGGCCGCCGCGGCCGAGGGGGAAGACGTCGCCGCGCAGGCGGCAGCCCTCGTGACGAGCGAGTTCCGCGCCTGGATGCAGGCTCCGGAAATCCTCGCGGCCCTGACCGCGCAGAACGCCGCGCATGCCGCGCTGGATCAGGCGCAGATCGACGCACTGGATGCGGCATGGCGGGCGGAGCTGGATATGGCGGAGCGTCCGACGATCGAGCCGGTCCTGAAAAACGCCGCCGCCGACTATCTGCGCGGGCTTCAGGCGCAGGCGCCGGGCCGGATCATGGAGGCGTTCGTGATGGATGCCCGCGGCCTCAATGTCGCCGCCGCACAGCCGACTTCGGATTTCTGGCAGGGCGACGAGGACAAGTTCTCCAAGACCTATGCCCTTGGCGCGGAAGCGATTCACGTCGGCGAGGTCGAATTCGACGAGTCGAGCCAGATCTATCAGCTGCAGGTCTCCTTCACGATCAGCGATCCGGCAAGCGGCCAGCCGATCGGCGCGGTCACGCTCGGGCTCAATGCCGAAGAGTTCCACTGACACCCAACCAATAACAGTCAAGCAGGCAATATCATGCGGGTTCTCAATACCACCTTCTTCAAGGCGACCGCGATCGTCGTTCTGGCGTCAACCCTGCTGGCGGGGATGATCTCCTTTCTGAATGCGCGCGCGACACAGGATCTGGCGCTGCACCAGCTCGCGGATCAGGCGCGCGGCACGACCGCGATCGTTGCGAGCCAACTGGTGGGGGCCATGCGCTTTGGCGGCGGCCCGCAGATCGAAACTGTCCTGCGCAGCGTCGTCGATGACCCGGCAAATGCGGCGGTGGGGGCGCTCGCGCTCGATAAGCATGGCGCAAAACTGACCTCTTATGTGACTGCGGGCGACGACTCGCTGCTGTTGGCGCTCGGCAAGAGCGCGCTTGAGGCGGGCGCGGACCAGCAATCCGAAACCGGGCTGGAGGTCGCCAAGGTGGTACTCAGCCCGCAAAACGGCAAGGTGATCGGCGTGATCGCCACCGGCTGGTCGGATGCGACCGCCCGGGCGCAGCTGAACGCGGTGCAAGAACGCGCATTGATGATCGCCGCGGCGGTTCTGCTGGGCGTCGCGGTCGTGACCTCCCTGCTCTTCCGCTGGATGATGTCGCAGCCCCTGCGCAGGGTCGAGGATACGATGGGCCGCGTTGCGGCGGGTGAGCTGGACGTGGCGGTGCCCGCCGTCGGCCGCCGTGACGAGATCGGCAGCATGGCCCGCGCGCTCGAGCAGTTTCGCGACAAGCTGATCGCGGCCAACGCAATCACCCGCGAGGGGCTGTTCCGCGGGTCCGCCTTCAATTGCGCCTCGGCCTCGATGCTGCTGCTCGATGACACGCTGCATGTGAAGGCGGTCAACCCCGCCCTGTTGCAGATGATGCACGACCATATCGAGGATTTCCGAGCGGTGACCAGCGATTTCGATCCCGCTCAGCTCGAGGGCAAAAGCTTCGACTATTTCCATCCGAAGGGCTCGCCGCAGGAACGCGCCCTGCGCCCCGAAAACATGCCGATGAATGGCGAGATCGAGATCGGCACCGGCTCCTACCGGATCGCCGTGAATGCGATCACGGACGAGGACGGCCAGACCATCGGCTATGCCGTGGAGTGGCAAAACCAGACGGAGCAGAAGCGCAACGCGGGGATCATCTCGGCGCTGGAAAGCAACCAGCTTGTGGTCGATCTCGATCTCGACGCCAACATCACCCGGGCCAATCTCGCCTTCTCGCAATATTTCAGCGGTGACCCCGACGCGCTGGTCGGCCAATCGGTGCGCGGCAAGCTGCGCTTCAATGGGACGCCGGTCTGCGAACTGATCAAACGCGGTGAGACGATCAACGGCACCTTCATGTTCGACACGCCGATCGGCACGCGTATCCTCGAGGGTTCGGCCAACCCGATCCCCAACCGCAAGGGCGAGCCGATCCGCTTCACCGTGCTGGCGACGGATCGCACGGAGGAAACCGAACGCGCGGAACGCGCGGCGGAAGAACGCAATATCATGGCCGCCGAACAGCGCACGGTCGTCGAGGCGCTGCGCACCGCGCTGGCCGAGCTGTCCGATGGCGACATCGTGCGCCAGATCGAAACCCCGTTCCCGGGCGAATACGAATCCCTACGCCTCGATTTCAACCGGACCAAATCGAACCTGCTCGCCGCGATGCGCACCGTGCTCGAAAACGCCTCCTCGATCCGCACCGAGGCGACCCAGATCACCAATGCCGCGCAGGACATGTCGCACCGCACCGAGACGCAGGCCGCGACGCTCGAGGAAACCGCGGCGGCGCTCAACGAGCTGACCGCTTCGGTGCGCTCGGCGGCCGAAGGCGCGGATCGGGCGAACCAGATGGTGTCCGATGCGAAAACCAAGGTCGAAACCAGCGGCAATGTCGTCAAGGAAGCCGTGCATGCGATGGGAGAGATCGAAGCGAGCTCGACGAAGATCTCGCGCATTACCAGCGTGATCGACGAGATCGCCTTCCAGACCAACCTGCTGGCGCTGAACGCGGGCGTCGAGGCGGCGCGGGCGGGCGAAGCCGGGCGCGGCTTTGCGGTGGTGGCCTCCGAGGTGCGGGCGCTGGCGCAACGCTCCTCCGAGGCCGCGCGCGAGATCGCCCAGCTGATTTCCTCTTCGTCGTCTCAGGTGAAACGCGGGGTCGAATTGGTCGGCCAGGCGGGCGAAGCGCTCTCGGTGATCCAGAACTCGGTCGCAGATATCTTCGGCTGCGTCTCGGAAATCGCCGTATCGACGCGCGAACAGTCCTCGGGACTCTCCGAGATCAACACCGCGGTCAATCAGCTTGATCAGGTCACCCAGCAAAACGCCGCTATGTTTGAAGAAACATCGGCGGCCAGCCAGTCGCTGCTGCGCGAAGCCAATGGCCTCGGCGAGGCGATGGGGCAGTTTCGCCTCGGCACAGACCTGCAGGCCCGGCCAGCCATCCGCAGCGCGCCGCGCCTCGCGACCTCCAGCGCGCCCCCGCGCCAGACCCCGGCGGCTCCCACCGCCTCAGGCCCGGCCGAACACCCTTCGCCCGCCGCCACTCCAACCTTCAGCTCGCGCCGCGGTGCGACGGCAGTTGCCGTGAAACCCGCCGAAGACGCGGACAACTGGGAAGAGTTCTGACCCCGGCGAAAACCTGTCCCGGGCGCCCGCCACAAGGCCGGGCGCCCGTTTTCCTTCGAAAACCACCACAAGGCAGAGCGGGCGCCGCCCCGATCAGGCATCCGGGCCGCGGCTGCGGGTGGCGCCTAAAGGCCCTCGGCTCGTCTTGTCACCCGGCCATGCCGCGCGATCGGGGCGCGCGAACGGACCGGGCCGCTCAGGCCCCCTGCCCGGCCACCGCGCGCCGATACCAGGCGCGGATCGCCGCGCGATCCACATCCTCCATGAAATTATAGGCACCCGGCGGCATTGCATGGCTGAGGCCCGCCTGAATATAAATCTGATGCGCCGCGCTCGCGATCTGATCCGGCGTCTCGAGATGCACCCCGCGCGGCGCACGACGGATCCCCTCGACCCCGGGCGCGGCTGCGTGACACATCGAACAATTGCCCAGGACGATATCGGTGACCTCGGCAAAGCCCTCAGCCTCGGCAAAGCGGCTCGCGGCGGGGCTCAGCCCCCGTGCGCTTTCCGCGGCCGGATCCTTCGGCCCCCCGATCGCCGAGAGCCACATGACCAGCGCAAAGAGCACCGCCGTCGCGGCCCAGGTCCACCACAGATAGGGGCCATGCGCATGATGGGTGTTGAAGAAATGCCGGATCGTCACCCCCATCAGAAACACCAGCGCCGCGATCAACCAGTTGAAATCGCCGGAAAACGCCAGCGGGTAATGGTTCGACAGCATCATGAACAACACCGGCAGCGTCAGATAGTTGTTATGCGTCGAGCGCTGCTTGGCGATCTTGCCATATTTCGGATCGGGCGCGCGCCCGGCCTTGAGATCGGCGACCACGATCCGCTGGTTCGGCATGATGATGAAAAACACATTCGCCGACATGATCGTCCCGGTCAGCGCGCCCAGATGCAACAGCGCCGCGCGCCCGGAAAACACCTGCGTATAGCCCCAGGCCATCGCCACCAGGATCACATAGAGCCCGATCATCAGCGTCGTGTTGTTCTCGCCCAGCGGCGATTTGCAGATCAGATCATACATCACCCAGGCCAGTGCCAGCGATCCCGCCGAAATCGCGATCGCCCCCCAGACCGGCAGGTCCATCACATTCGGATCAATCAGAAAAAACTGCGCTCCGGTCCAATAGAGCAAGACCAGCATGCCGAAGCCCGAGAGCCACGTCATATAGCTTTCCCATTTGAACCAGGTCAGCTCCTCGGGCATCCGCGCGGGCGCGACCATATATTTCTGGATGTGGTAGAAGCCGCCGCCATGCACCTGCCAGGCCGCGCCATTCACCCCCTGCGGCGCGCCCGCCTCGGGGCGCAGGCCCAGATCGAGCGCGATGAAGTAGAAAGACGAGCCGATCCAGGCGATCGCCGTCACGACATGCAGCCAGCGCATGGCAAACTGCGCCCAGTCCAGCCAGAAGGTATAGTCGAACATTCCCGTGCCCTCGTTTTCGCCCAGCATCGGCGCGCCTGCGAAAATGCGCAAGCTCCGCCCCCGCCCGGCGCCGCGAGGTCATGCACTTGCCCAAAATTTCAGCAAGGCGCCTCAGCTGCCGCGATAGGTCGAATAGCCATAGGGCGAGAGCAACAGCGGCACATGGTAATGCGCCGCGGCATCCGCGATGCCGAAGCGCAAGGGTATTTGATCCAGAAAGAGCGGCTCGGCCCCCGCCTGACCGCTGGCACGCAGATAATCGCCGGCATGGAACACCAGCTCATAAACCCCGGGCGCGAAGGCCGCGGCGGGCAGGATCGGTGCATCGGTGCGCCCGTCCGCATTGGTCACGGCTTCGGCGATTTGCTGCGGCACACCCTCGACCACTCGGGACAGGACAATCTTCATCCCCGCCGCGGGCAGCCCCCGGGCCGTGTCCAGAACATGCGTCGTCAGATATCCGGCCATGCCACCCTCTCGCCTCTGCCCGCCGACTATGGGACGCCCCCGCCCCCCTTGCAAGCGCCCGCGTTTCGGCCTTTGATCGGCGAAAACCCGGAGAGCCAGATGAACCGCTATCCTCGCGACCTGCGCGGCCACGGCCCGACCCCGCCCGATGCGGCGTGGCCGGGTGGCGCGCGCGTGGCGATTTCCCTTGTGCTGAACTATGAAGAGGGCGGCGAGAACTGCATCCTGCATGGCGATGCGGCGTCCGAGGCGTTTCTGTCGGACATCAACGGCGCGGGCATGTGGCCGGGCCAGCGCCATTGGAACATGGAATCGATCTATGAATATGGCGCGCGGGCCGGGTTCTGGCGGCTGCATCGCCTGTTCACCGGGATGGGCCTGCCGGTCACGATCTTCGGCGTGGCAACCGCGCTCGCGCGCAACCCCGAACAGGTCGCCGCGATGGTCTCGGCCGGATGGGAGATCGCCAGCCACGGGCTGAAATGGGTCGAGCACAAGGATATGCCCGAGGCCGAGGAACGCGCCGCCATCGCCGAGGCCATCGCCCTGCACACCGAGGTTGTGGGCACCCCCCCGCGCGGCTGGTACACCGGGCGCTGCTCGGCCAACACCGTGCGGCTGACCGCCGAGACCGGGCAATTCGACTGGATTTCAGACACTTACGACGACGACCTGCCCTATTGGAAACGCATCGGCGACCGCGATCAGCTGGTCATCCCCTATACGCTCGAGGCCAATGACATGCGCTTTGCCACGGCGCCGGGCTATATCGAGGGCGAGCAGTTCTTCACCTATCTGCGCGACAGTTTCGACACGCTGATGGCCGAGGGGCAGGCGGGCGGCGCGAAGATGTTCTCGATCGGGCTGCACAACCGGCTGATTGGCCGGCCGGGCAAGATGGCGGGGCTGAAGCGCTTCCTCGACTATGCCCGCGGGCACGAGGGGGTCTGGTTTGCGACCCGCGGTGAGATCGCCGCGCATTGGGCCGCAACCCATCCGCCGCGGCGCTTCGAGCGGCCGAGCGAGATGGATCGCGCGCGCTTCATCGCCGCCTTCGGGTCGATCTATGAACACAGCCCCTGGATCGCCGAGCGCGCCTGGGCGCTGGAACTCGGCCCCGCGCATGATTGCGTCGAGGGCGTCGCCAATGCGCTCGCGCGGATCTTCCGCCGCGCCAGCCCCGAGGAGCGCCTCGGCGTGCTGAGCGCGCATCCCGATCTGGCCGGAAAACTGGCGCAGGCCCGGCGCCTGACCGCCGAGAGCACCGCCGAACAGGCCAGCGCCGGGCTCGACGCGCTGAGCGATGCCGAACGCGCCGAATTCCAGCGGCTGAATGCCGATTATGTCGCGAAATTCGGCTTCCCCTTCATCATCGCGGTCAAGGATCACACCAAGGCCAGCATCCTCGCGGCCTTCCACCGCCGCATCGGCCACGACCGCGACACCGAATTCACCGAAGCCTGCCGCCAGGTCGAGCGCATCGCCTGGCACCGCCTCTCAGCCATGGACCTGCCGCGATGAGCAATTATTTCACCCCGCCCGGGGGCCTGCCGCCGCAATCGGCGCTGATGACCGGCCGCGCGATCTTCACCCCGGCCTATGCGGTGATCCCGAAGGGCTGCTTTTCCGATATCGTCACCAGTTTCCTGCCCGGCTGGACCGCCACGCGGCTCTGGCTGATCGCCCGGCCGATGACCGGCTTTTCCGAGACCTTCAGCCAATATGTGATGGAGGTCGGGCCCGATGGCGGCTCCGATCTGCCCGACCCGGACGCCAGCGCCGAGCATGTTCTGTTCGTCACCGGCGGCGAGATGTGGCTCTCGATCGACGGGCAGGAGCACGAGCTGGCCGCGGGCGGCTATGCCTATCTGCCGCCGGGCACGGCGTGGCGGGTGCGCAATGGCGCGGATCATCCGCTGCGCTTCCACTGGATCCGCAAGCGCTATGTCGCGGTGCCCGGCATCGCCGCGCCGGCGGCTTTCGTCACCAATGAACGCGAGATCGCGCCGATTGCGATGCCCGACACGCAGGGCCGCTGGGCGACGACCCGCTTTGTTGATCCCGCCGATCTGGCGCATGACATGCATGTCAATATCGTCACCTTCCAGCCCGGCGGCCTGATCCCCTTCGAGGAAACCCATGTCATGGAGCATGGCCTCTATGTCCTTGAAGGCAAAGCGGTTTACAAGCTGAACAGCGATTGGGTCGAGGTCGAGGCGGGCGATTTCATGTGGCTGCGCGCCTATTGCCCGCAGGCCTGCTATGCCGCCGGCCCCGGGCCGTTCCGCTATCTGCTTTACAAGGATGTGAACCGCCACGCGGCGCTTGGCGGCGTCTTCGGCGCATGAGCGACGCGCCCGAAACGCCGCTGGAGGTGATCGCCGAGCCGCTGACGCCCGCGGCCTTCGCGCCCTTCGGCGATGTGCTGGAGGCGACCGGCGCGCCCGACCGGATCATCAATCGCGGGCTCTGCGGGCGGTTTCACGACCGCGCGCGGCTCGACTTCGAGGGGGGCCGCGCGGGGATCTCGATCTTTCAGGCCGAGCCGCGTGCCCTACCCTATCTGTGCGACCTGATTGAGCGCCACCCCGAGGGCAGCCAGGCCTTCGTCCCGATGACGGCCGATCCGTTTCTGGTGATCGTCGCGCCCGATGCGGGCGGGCGGCCGGGCGCCCCGCGCGCCTTCCTGACCGACGGGGCGCAGGCGATCAACCTGCATCGCGGCACCTGGCACGGCGTGCTGACGCCGCTGGCCGCACCCGGCCTATTCGCGGTGATCGACCGGATCGGTCCCGGCGCGAACCTCGAGGAGGTCACACTCGCCCCCCCGATCCTGATCCGCGCCCGCGGCTGAGCGGCTCCGCGGCGCCGCGCCGGGCATCTCGGCCGCGGTGACGGTCTCGGCAACCTCGTTCATCGCCCGCGCCAGATCCAGCGCGAGCTGCTCGAACTTCTCGTAAAGCCCGAGATGGCCCTGCCCGTAGCAGAAATTCGACAGGATGCTGAGCTGATCGAAGAAGCGCGACGCCTCGAGCCCCGCGAAGGGGGCCTCGGCTTCGGGGGCCGCCGTCTGGCGCGCGCGCGGGCGGCCGGGAAATTGCACCACAACCCAATCCTGACCCGCGGCCTGCGTCAGCGCGCCACCAGCGGGCGGATCGTCGGATCCGATATGATCATCCATAATGCCCCAATTTCTGCCCCGGAACGGGCGACCAAAGCGGCTTGAAGGTCCCTCTGATACAGGAATATCCAGCCGCCTTCAATCAAATTTCGACACTTTAGGGTCAGCTTCTGACGCAATTACATCAAAAGCAACATCAGATACGTTGACGCAACGTCATGAATGCCGCCATTCCTGACGAATTCGGCAGGTCGCGGTGTCAGCTTTCTTGATTGCCGTGAAATCTTACGCTAACGCCTTGAAGCGCTGAGGTAATAACGTCAAAATTGTGAAGTAGATGGCGAAACAAAAGTTCTTGCTCGAGGATGTGGCGCAGGCTGCAGGGGTCTCGAAATCCACCGTCGACCGCGTGCTGAACGGGCGCCCGGGCGTGCGCGCCAGCACGCTCGAGCGCGTCAATGCCGCGCTCGAACGCCTCGGCTATGCCCCGAATGCGCTGGCGCGGCGAATCGCCCCTGCGGCCGAACGCGTCGATATTTTGCTGCCGCGCAACGAGAACCTGTTCTTCGACGATCTGGTCGCCCGCCTGCGCGAGGAAGAGGCGCGCCATGATCTCGACATGCGGATGGTGCGGATGGAGGGCTTCGACGCCCCCTCGCTCGCCGCGGCGCTGAACGGGATCTCCGAGGAGACGCGGGCGGTAATCGCCGTCGCCCTCGACGCCCCCGAGGTGCGCGACGCGGTCGACCGGCTCGAGGCGCGCGGCACGCGGGTGGTGACGCTGGTCTCGGACGTGCCGCAATCGCGCCGCTCGGCCTATATCGGCTTTGACAATTTCGCCGCCGGGCGCACCGCGGGGGCGCTGATGGCGCTGCTGGTGCCGCCGGGCGCGGGATCGGTGGCGGTGCTCGTCGGGCATCTGGGCCTGCGCGACCATCTCGACCGCCGCTCGGGCTTCGAGCAGGTGATCGCCGAACGCCGCCCCGATCTGCGGGTGCTGCAAGCCGGGGCCTGTCGCGACCTGCCCGAGCTGGCGCAGGAGATGGTCGCCCGCCTGCTGGCCGAAACGCCCGATCTGACCGGGCTTTATGTCGCCGGGGCGGGCAATCGCGGTGTGGTGGCGGCGCTGGCCAAGGCCGCGCCCCCCGGCCTTGCGGTGGTCGGCCACGAGTTGACCGCGACCACCCGCGCGGCGCTGCTGGCGGGGCGCTATCAGGCGGTGATCGTGCAGGATACGCGCGAGCTGGCGCGGCGGGCGCTCGATATGGCGCTGAGCCCGCGGGCGGGCGATGATCCGATGGACAGCCGCCCGCTGGCGATTCAGATCGTGGTGAAGGAAAACCTGCCCCCGGCCGAATTCTAACGCGCCGGCGGCAGGATCAGGAACGCCCTGAAATCATTGACATTCGTCAGCGTCGGGCCGGTGACGACCTGCGCCCCGAGCTGCGCGAACAGCCCATGCGCATCATGGCGGCGCAGCGCGTCTTCAGGGCAGATCCGCGCCGTCAGCGCGCGCGCCCAGACCTCGGGGCCGATCAGCGCCCCGGCCACCTCGGCCCCGCCATCGACGCCATCGGTATCGCAGGCCAGCGCATGGATCCCCGGCGCCCCCTCCAGCACGATCAGCGCGGCCAGCAGGAATTCCGCATTCGGCCCGCCGACCGGCGCAGGCGATGACGACAGCGGGGCGCCAACCGGCGCGGGCGGGCTGTTCCCGCCAAGGCTGACCGTGCATTCCCCCCCCGACAAGAGCACAAGCGGCGGCGCCTCCGCGGAACGCCGCGAGGCCTGCCACAGCGCCTCGCGCGCCTGCGAGGCGCCCTGATCGCGCGCCTCGCCCTCGAGCGCATCGCCGAGGATCTGCACCTCGCAGCCCGCCGCGCGCGCGACCTCAGCCGCCGCCGCCAGCGATTGCGCCGGCGCCGCCACGATCCGCGTGTCCGCCAGCGACAGCCGCGGATCACCCGGCCGCAGCACCCCCGACCCCAAGCCCAGCTGCATCAGAACCGGGGGCGGCACGGGGATTTCATAGGCGGCCAGCAGCGCGATGGCCTCGGCCGGGGTCGAGAAATCGCCCACCGTCGGCCCCGAGGCGATGAAGGCCGGATCGTCGCCCGGCACATCGGAAATCATCAGCGTCAGCATCCGCGCGGGATGCGCCGCCGCCGCGAGCTGCCCGCCCTTGACCGCGCTCAGATGCTTGCGCACCGTGTTGATCTGGTCGATCGGCGCCCCCGAGGCCAGAAGCGCGCGGGTCAGGTCCTGCTTGTCGGCCAGCGAAATTCCGGTGCCCGGCGCACAAAGCAGCGCCGAGCCGCCCCCCGAGATCAGGCCCAGCACGAAATCCGCGGGCCCCGCCCCCTCAAGCAGCTCCAGAATGCGCCGCGTCGCGATGACCGCCTCGGGGCCCGGGGTCGGGTGGCTTGCCTCGACGACCTCGATGCCGCGCGTCGGGCGGTTGTAGCCATAGCGCGTGATCACCAGCCCCTCGCAGGGGCCCCAGACGCTTTCCACAGCCTCGGCCATCCGCGCCGCGGCCTTGCCGGCGCCCACCACGATCACCCGCCCCGCGGGCCGCGCGGGCAGTGCTGCGGGCAGCACCTGCATCGGATCGGCGGCGGCCACGGCGGCATCGAACATCGCACGCAACAGCGCGGGCGCCCCGGCCTCGGTCAGACCCGCCTCACTCCCCTTGCGCGCCAGTTCCTCTGTCATCCGCTCTCCGCCTTTTCCCAAGAGTTGCGGGGGCCGCCGCCAATAGCAAGCCTGTCCCGCTTGCAGGGTTGCCAAAATGAAAACGGGGGCCCGAAGGCCCCCGATCCTGCGCAAACGCGCGCCTTATTGCTTGGTGATCCGGCCATCCAGCGCGGGCGTATAGGGGCCGACCTCGGCCAGATATTCCGCCGTCACATCGGCCAGATCCGGCCCGAAGTCATAGGCGTTCATCCCCTCCGAGGCGAACATCTTGTAGCCGTCGCCGCCGTTTCGGACATAGTTGTTGGTGACGATGCCATAGACCTTCTCGGGGTCGATCGGGGCCCAGGCGCCGTTCTCCATCACCTCGACCGAGACGACGCGCTCACCCGCGGGCTTGGCGCTGTCCCAAGTGTATTTCACGCCCGCCACCTGCGGGAAGCGGCCCGCGCCGTCTTCGACCTGGCTCAGGCCGTTTTCCAGCGCCGCGACGACGGTCGAGCCCTTCGCCTCGAAGGTCGAGAGCGTGTTCTGGAACGGCAGCACGGTCAGCACTTCGCCCATCGTCACCGGACCCGCGTCGATCGAGGCGCGCACGCCGCCGCCGTTCTGGATCGCAATCGTCACGCCCTGATCCTTGACGCGCTCCAGCATCGCCTCGGCGATCAGGTTGCCCATCGCGCATTCGCCCGCCCGGCAGCTGTCGCGCGAGCCGTCGATCTCGGCCGCGGCCTCGGCCACCACCTTGGCGCGGATCTCTTCGAGCGGCTTGGCCAGCTCGGCCACCTTGGCCAGCACCTCCGGATCGGGCTTTACCGAGGCATCAAGCAGGATCGGCTCGCCCGAGGCTTCCTTCAGATTGCCCGCATCGTCGAAGGTCAGCACAAGATGGCCGAGGTATTTCGAATAGGCGTAGGCCGAGACGACCGGCACCGGGCCCACCATCGTCGGGTATTTCTCGGCGCCCTCTTCGGTGTTGGAGAACAGCGTGTGCGAATGCCCGCCCACAACCGCGTCCAGCCCCGGGACCGCCTCGGCCAGCGCCTTGTCCTTGACGAAGCCGACATGGGTCAGCGCGACGATCTTGGTCACGCCTTCGGCGGTCAGCGCCTCGACATCAGCCTTCAGCGCCTCGGCCTCGTCCTGGAAGATCACATTGGGGCCGGGCGAAGAGGTTTCCGGCGTATCGACCGCCAGCGCCGAGACGATGCCGATTTTCTCGCCGCCGACCTCAAGCACCAGCGTGCCGTTGATCTTGCCGTTCAGCACATTCGACTGGCTCAGGTCAAGGTTGCCCGAGACCAGCGGGAAGCTCACCGCGCCGAGGAACTCGGCCAGCGCCTCGGGGCCGTCGTCGAATTCGTGGTTGCCCACCGCCATCGCATCATAGCCGATGGCGTTCATGAACTCGGCCGTGTCCTTGCCCTTGTAGGTCGTGTAGAACAGCGAGCCCTGGAACTGGTCGCCCGCATCGAGCAGGATCACATTCTGCCCGTCCAGCTCCTTGCGCATCTCGGCCACCTTGGCCGCGACGCGCGCGATGCCGCCGAAGCATTCGCCCTTGGCCTCGGTCTCGGCGTCGCAGGTGCTGTCGTATTTGTTGATCGATTCGATGCGCGAATGAAGGTCGTTGGTATGCAGGATATGCAGCGTGTAATCGGCCTGAGCCGCGCCAGCGGTCAGGGCCAGAGCCGCGGCCGAAGCGAGAAGACGGGCGTTCATCGAAAACCTCCAAGTTGTCGTATAAGCGTTACTTTGGCGTCATCTTTACCGGGAAGTCAAAACCCGATTGTTACCCTCGGGCTAATCGCTGGCTGTTACAGCCAGATGACAGCCCGACGCATATCCGCGCAGCAGCCATCGGCGGGATTGACCAAAGCCCGGGCAGAAGGCATGTGAACCCCATGCTGATCTATAAAATCTTCCGCCGCCCCGAATGGGATGCGTTCCGCGCCGCGGGTCAGACCGCCGGTGCGCCGGTCGATCTGGCCGATGGCTTCATCCATTTCTCGACCGCCACGCAGGTCGTGGAAACCGCGGCCAAGCATTTCGCGACCGAAAGCGATCTGGTGCTGGTGGCGGTCGAGGCCGAGCGCCTCGGCCCGGCGTTGAAATGGGAGCCCTCGCGCGGCGGGGCGCTCTTCCCGCATCTCTATCGCCCGCTGGAGCTGGCCGAGGTCCGCTGGGATACCTCGCTGCCCCTGGGCGCCACCGGCCATATCTTCCCCGAGGGCTTGCTATGACCCCGATCGAACGTCTTGGACTTTTCGCGCTGCACCGGATCGACCCGGAAACCGCGCATGGGCTGTCGTTGCGTGCGCTGCAAATGGGGCTCGCGCCGCTGCCCGGGCCGGTGACCTCGGCGCGGCTCGCGACCCGGGTCGCGGGGCTTGATCTGCCCAATCCGCTGGGTCTGGCCGCGGGCTTCGACAAGAATGCCGAGGCCGTGGGGCCGCTGATGCGCGCGGGCTTCGGTTTCCTTGAGGTGGGCGCCGCGACGCCCCGCGCGCAGGAGGGCAATCCCCGCCCGCGCCTGTGGCGGCTGACGGAGGATCGCGGCGTGATCAACCGCTTTGGCTTCAACAATCAGGGGATGGAGCCGATTGCCGCGCGGCTGGCGGCGCGTCCCGCGGGGGTGCCGGTGGGGCTTAACCTTGGCGCCAACAAGGACAGCGCCGATCACGCCGCCGATTTCGCCCGCGTGCTGGCCCATGCCGGCCCGCATCTCGATTTCGCGACGGTCAATGTGAGTTCGCCCAACACCGAGAAGCTGCGCGATCTGCAGGGCAAGGCGGCGCTCGCGGCGCTGCTTGCAGGCGTGATCGAGACCCGCGACGGGCTTGCGCGCCGCATCCCGGTGTTCCTGAAAATCGCCCCCGATCTGGCGCCCGAGGAGCTCGCCGATGTGGCCGAGGTGGCGCTGGGGTCCGGCATCGACGGGGTGATCGCCACCAACACCACTTTGGGCCGCGAAGGTTTGAAAAGTGCAAATGCGGGCCAGCAGGGCGGGCTTTCGGGCGCGCCTTTGTTCGAAAAGTCCACCCGCGTTCTGGCGCGGCTGTCGCAGCTGACCGACAGCAAACTGCCCCTGATCGGTGTCGGCGGGATCGGGTCCGCCGAGCAGGCCTATGCCAAGATCCGCGCCGGCGCGAGCGCCGTGCAGATCTATTCGGCGATGGTCTATCAGGGGCTCTCGCTCGTGCCGCAGATCGCCCGCGGCCTCGATGCGCTTCTGGCGCGCGACGGCTTTGCCACTGTCGCCGAGGCGGTCGGCACCGGGCGCGGCGAATGGCTCTGACGATCTGGCATAACCCGCGCTGCTCCAAGAGCCGCGAGACGCTCGCGCTGCTCGAGGCGCGGGGCCTTGCGCCCGTGGTGCGGCTTTACCTGAGCGATCCGCCACGCCGGGACGAAATCGCCGCGGCACTGGCAAAACTCGGCCGCCCGGCCGCCGATCTGCTGCGCTGGAAAGAGGCCGAGGTTCCTGCGGGCCTGACGCGGGCCGCGCCCGAGGCCGCGATCCTCGATGCGCTCGCCGCGCAGCCAAAGCTGATCGAACGCCCGCTGGTGATCACCGAAACCGCCGCGCGCCTTGGCCGCCCGCCCGAATCTGTGCTCGATATCCTCTGACGCCGCGCCCGTGGCCCGCGCCGGGGGCCGCCTGCCCCCGGACCCCCGGGGATATTTTCAGCAAGATGAAAGAGCAGGGTTTCGGTTTTCATCTTGCTCCAAATATCCCGGGGGGAGCGGCTTGGCCGCGATGGGGGCAGAGCCCCCTACCCGTTCAGATCCTTGAGCAACCGCCCGTGTTTGCGCACCTCGGCCACCACCGCGCCAAAGGTGGTCAGGCCGCGGGCCTTGAGCGCGGGCAAGAGCTTCAGGAAGGCATCCGCCGTCGCCACCGTATCGCCGATCGCGGTATGGCGCGCCTCTTCGGGGATGGTGATGCCCAGCCGATGGGTCAGCGCATCAAGGCTGTGGGTCTCGGACTGGCCGAAGACCACCGCCGACAGAAGCACGGTATCAAGCACCGGGTTCTCGAAGGTTTCGCCGATCACCGGCTCCTTGCGGCGCAGGAATTCCATGTCGAAGGGCGCGTTATGCGCGACCAGCACCGCGCCTTCGGCGAATTTGTGGAACCGCCGCCCGACCTCGGCGATACCCGGGGCGCCCGCGACCATCGCATCGGAAATGCCATGCACCGCGGTCGAGGCGGGCGGGATGCGCCGCCCCGGATTGACCAGCGTGTCGAAGACCTCGGAGCCCACGCGCCGCCCGTTCACGATGCGCACCGCCGCGATCTGCACGATCTCGTCGCCCTCGCTGGGCAGCAGGCCCGTGGTTTCGGTGTCGAAGACGACATAGGTCAGCTGGTCGAGCGGGGTCGCGACGATCTCGGCATCGCGGGCGCGGTCCAGAAGGTCGAAATCATAGACCACCGCGCGCGGCACCGGCGCGGGCCGGGCGGTGGCGCGGCGCGCCTCGCGCAGCGGCAGGCAGAGCCGCGCGCGGCCCTCGGGCAGGGTCTCGGGCCAGATCTGGCTGGCATGGGTGAGCAGAACCTGCCGCCCGGTGACGCCGCTCATCCCGACCTCAAGCGGCTGATCGAGCCAGCCTTCCAGCGCCGCGACCAGGGCCGGATCGCCCTGCCATTCCAGCGCGATCAGCGCGCCGCCGCCC
>JACXUS010000469.1 GCA_014763785.1 Sphingomonadales bacterium
GATTACGCGCTGCTGATCTGGTCGGTCGATCCCGTCGAGGACCCCGCGCCGCTTCTGTCCGCGGAGGGTCTGCGCGACGGTTTGCGCGACTGGCTGGAAAGCAATGCGGTGATGAAACGCGCCTTCCGCTCGGTCGCCACGATTGCGGGCCTGATCCAGCGCAACCTGCCGGGGCAGCGCAAGTCGGGCAAGCAGGCGACGTTTTCCTCCGACATTCTCTATGACACCTTGCGCCGCTACGACCCCGACCACCTGCTGCTGCGCATCACCCGCGAAGAGGCAAACCGCGGCCTCGTCGATTTCGACCGGATCGAGGAGATGCTGGCGCAGGCCTCCGAGATCGTGCATATCCGCGCGCCGCATGTGACGCCTTTGGCCGCGCCGCTGCTGCTCGAACACGGGCAGGTCGGCATTCGGGGCGGCACGGGCGAGGCGCGGCTGATGGAGGAAGAGGCGCAGGCGATGATGCGCGAAGCGGGGCTGGCATGAGAGAGATCACCTTCTCCGGGGTGCGCCTGATCGCGCGGCCTTCGGGCGCGCTTTACTGGCCCGAGCAAGAGGCGCTGATCGTGGCGGATCTCCATTTGGGCAAATCCGCGCGGATGGCACGGCGCGGGGGGGCTCTGCTGCCGCCCTTCGAGACGCTCGACACGGTGGCGCGGCTCGAGGCGGAGGTGGCGCGGATCGGGCCTCGGCGGCTGATCAGCCTTGGCGATACCTTCGATGACGATCGCGCCGCTGGAGAGATCGCGCCCGAGATCTCTGCGCGTCTCTCCGCTCTGGCGGCACGGATCGAGACGGTCTGGATCGCGGGCAACCACGATCCGGTGGGGCGTGGTCGGGCGGTGGAAGACATGCGTCTCGGCCCGCTCACCCTGCGCCATATCGCGGGTGCGGGGCCGGACGTGTCGGGCCATTACCACCCGAAGGCGAAGATCGCGCGGCGGTCGCATCGGGCGTTTCTGGTGGGGTGCGATCACCTGATCCTGCCCGCATTCGGCACCTATACCGGGGGTCTGGATTGCGACGGGCCCGAGCTGCGCGCACTGGTCGGACCGGGGATCGCGGTGCTGACCGGACCGGGTATGCCCGTGCGTCCGATCGGTCAGAGCGCGGCGCGCCAGTCACGATAGCCCGCGCGGCTCAGGGCCTCGCGCGCGGCGATGAAGCCGGGGCGGTTGGGTTCGGAGTCGGGGATGGGAGTGACGGCGGCGAGGTCATCAAGCGCCATCCCATGCTCACGCCGCCCCGCCCGGATCAGTGCGAGGTACCAGTCGAACGGCGCGAGCCCCGCCTGCCGCATCAGCGCACGATAGGTGAAGGCGCGCTGGCCGGTCTCGAGCACCAGCTCGATCTTCTCATAGTGCAGGCCCGCCCCTTCGGCCGCATCGAGCGCGGGGATGTCCTCCGCCGCGATCTCGAACAGCAC
>JACXUS010000470.1 GCA_014763785.1 Sphingomonadales bacterium
TCTCCAGCCTCTGACGCTGCCGCCCTGCAGATGCAGGTGGAAGTGGCTGGTGATGATGTTGAAATAGCCGCTCATCGGGCGGATGGACTCCACCGGGCCGGACCATTTCTGGCTGATGGCCGGGGTCTCGAAGCGGATCGCCGCGTCGCCCTTGCCCGTCAACGCTTCCAGAAAGACACCGCCTGCATCGCCCTCTTCCGTGGTCTCCGGCCCCGCCGGTGTGCCGGGATGTTCCGGGCGCAAGGACGGCAGGCGCGGGAAGGCGGCAAGGGCGGCGGCAAAGGGTGCTTCGCCTTCCATGCCGGTTACAGAGAACAGCACCTCCCCGTCAGAGCCCAGAAAATCAAGGCGCGGATAGACCTTGTCCTTCATCACGGAAGACGTGTCGAAATCCACCGCCGTGATCAGCGGAAGGCGGATCTCGCTGTCATGGCAGGCGCCTTCGATGCGCAGCAGATCCTTCTCGCGCACCACCCGCTCCACCGGCCCGATCCGCTCGTGCAGGCTGCCGCCAGACCGCACGATCACCATCAGCCGGTCCATCTCCGGCAGCAGCGCCAGAACGGCGGCGGGTGCCGCGTCAAGGCGGTGGCGTTTGATCTCTTCACTCATGCAAGGGCTCCTGTGGCGGATAATTCAGGCTCCGGGCGGGTGTCAGCGTCCGGGGCGGTCAGATGCAGGGTGACGTAGTCCCCCAGCGCTTCGGGCGGACGGTGGGCAGCACAGATGATCGTGGCACCGGGCAGCGCCGCCCGCAGCCGGGCCAGCAGATCCGCCTCGCTGCGCGCGTCGAGCGCGCTGGTCGCCTCGTCCAGAATGAGCACGGCAGGCCGGTGGATGAAGACCCGCGCCAGGGCAAGGCGCTGGCGCTCGCCCATGGACAGACCCGCAAAGCCTTCCGCCCCCGGCAGATCCAGCGCGGCAAGCTTGTGGCCGAGACCCACGTCTCTCAGTGCCGTCTCGATGGCCTCGCGGCCCACCTCCTCCGGCTCCAGCGGATAGCTGGCGGCATGGGCAAGGCCCTCGGGGAAGACGCGCGGGGCCTGCGGCAGCACAAGGCGCGGCCCATCGGGCATGGAAATGCGGCCCTCGCCAAAGGGCCAGAGGCCGGAAAGCGCCGCCAGCAGCGTGCTCTTGCCCACCCCCGATGGCCCGGCCACCCAGAGGCACTGGCCGGGGCGCAGCGCCACATCGGGAACCGGCGCCAGCCGCATGCCCTGCGGGGTGGAGAGCGCCACACCGTGCAGCGCCATGCCGCCGCCAGGGGCTGGCCCGCGTGTGACCGCCTGCGGCACGCCCTCCGGCGTCTGCGGATGGCGTGCCAGCGCCAGCAGGCCATCCAGACGCTCCGACACGGCGACGAATTCCGCCAGATCCCGGTAGGAGAAGATGAACCAGCTGAGGGAAGTCGAGGTGTTGACGAAGCTC
>JACXUS010000166.1 GCA_014763785.1 Sphingomonadales bacterium
GTCAACCAGAAATGCCCGCTCATCATGCCCCCTCTGTTTGGGAGCTTGAATCATGCAGCCCGTGCAGCCTCAAGTCGATTTATGGGTCCTGACCCTAGATTTATTAGGCTCGAAGACGGGTTTGCTTACATCGAACTTGGGAGAGCGCAGCTGATGCTCGAAGAAGTCGCCGAAGAATCTTGGACTACAGCCCGTCTAGAGCCGCCATATGGCCGAGGTATCAATCTGCAGATCGAGGTCTCCGACGTCGTATCGCTTTATGATCGTCTTCAGGCAATGAACGCGCGCATCTTCCGCCCGATCAAGACCGATTGGTACCGCGAAGGCGATATTGAGCACGGCCAAACGGAGTTTCTTGTGCAAGACCCGGACGGATATCTGCTGCGTTTCATGCAGCATTTGGGTGAGCGGCCCGTTGATCTGTCGACTTCTAGGTGAGTCCGCTCCGTCCGCGGTCCGGACCCTCCCCCCGTCTGGTCGCAGCGAACCGCCGCCAGCCACACGGCTCTGTCCGACTCTGAGGGATGGTGCCGGCAGAGGGACTTGAACCCCCGACCCTCTGATTACAAATCAGATGCTCTACCAGCTGAGCTATACCGGCGCCATTTTCCTTTACAAGCGCACCGCAGCCCTTGCAAGCGCCGCTCAGAGGCGGCGGGCGAGATTGGCCCGCGCGAGGACCAGCGTCGCCACCAGCCCCACCGCCATCACCAGCAGCGCCGCGGGCGCGGCATCGCCAAGGTTCTCGAGGCTCGCCTTTTCATGCGCGCGGGTGGCCAGCGTCTCGTAGTTGAAGGGCCGCAGGAGCATCGTCGCGGGCAGCTCCTTCACGCTCTCGACGAAGACCATCAGCAGCGCCGAAGCGATCGAGCCGCGCATGAGCGGCAGATAGACCTCGCGCAGAACGCCCCCCGCACCCCGCCCCAGCGAGCGCGCCGCCATCGGCAGCGAGGGCGAGACCCGGCCAAAGGCGGTATCGGCCGCGGATTGCGCCAGCACGAAGAAGCGCACGATCTGCGCCAGAATGATCGCAAAGGCGGTGCCGGTCAGCACCAGACCCGGGTCCCAGCCGGTCGCGCCCCAGATCGTATCCGCCACCGCATGATCGAGCGCGGCAAGCGGCAGCAGGATCCCCACCGCCAGCACCGCGCCGGGCGTCGCATAGCCCAGCGTCGTGACCGGCAGCAGCAGCCGCGGCAGCCGCCGCCCGGTCATCCGCACGCCATAGACCATCACCAGCGCCGCCGCGACCGTCAGGGCCGCCGTGGCAATCCCGATCACCAGCGTATGCCCCAGCGCGCGGGCAAGGCCCGGGCCGAACCAGGCCTCGGGGTTGGCCAGCGCATGATGGCCGATCACCGCGACCGGCAGAACGAAGCCCATGACCACCGGCGCCGCGCAGGCCAGCGTGGCCGACCAGCCCGCCACGCCCCGCAGCCGGATCGGCATCAGCGGCCGCGGCTGGCGCGCCGATTGGTAATAGCGCGAGCGCCGCCGGGCACGCCGCTCAAGCGCCAGCATCGCCAGCACGACGCCCAGCACCACCAGTGCGATCTGCGCCGCGCCCCCGGCGTTCCCCGCCTCGAGCCATGTGGTGAAGATGCCCGTGGTCAGCGTCTGCACGCCGAAATAATCGACCACGCCGAAATCGGCGACCGTCTCCATCATCGCAATCGCGGCCCCCGCGGCGATCGCCGGTCGCGCCAGCGGCAGACCGACCCGGAAGAACAGGCCCAAGGGCCCCGCGCCGAGCGCCCGGGCCACCTCGTAACTCGCGCCCGATTGCTCGCGGAAGGCCGCGCGGGCGAGCAGATAGACATAGGGGTAGAACGCCGCCGACAGCACCACCACCGCCGCGCCGCGCGAGCGCACCGAGGGGAACCAGTAGTCGCGCGCCGAGGTCCAGCCGAAAGCCTCGCGCAGCGCGACCCAGATCACCGCCGCCACCGGCAGCGCGATCAGCGCCGCGATCACCACCGCGCCCGCCGACCACAGCCCCGAGGCCTGCGCGCGCAGCCCCGCCCCTTCGGCAGCCTGCCGCGCGGCGGCGCCCGCCAATGCCTGAGTGCTTCGATCAACCATAACAGCAGCTATACCGAAAGCGGTTTGCCTGTCCAGCGAAGCGCCGCTAGATTGGCGCCATGTCAGGGCAGGAACATATGCAGGTCGTCTTTCACCTGGGGGCGCATTCGACCGATGAAGATCGGCTGATCCGGACCCTCGCCGAGAATCCCGAGGCCTTGCAGGCCGCGCATGTCGCAGTGCCTGCGCCCAACCGCTATCGGCTGGTGCTGCGCGATGCGCTTCTGGGGCTCAAGGGCAATCCGGCCGATCCGGCGCTGCAAGATGCGATCCTGGCGGCCTCGGTCGATGAGGATCGGGTGCGGCGGCTGGTCTTCAGCCATGAGTTTTTCCTCTGCGTGCCGGCGCGGGTGATCACCGAGCGCGGCTTTTATACGATGGTGCCCTCGAAGCTCGGGCCGCTGGCGAACCTCTTCCCGCAGGCCGAGGTCGAGTTTCACATGGCGCTGATCAACCCCGCAACGCTGATCCCGGCGCTGGAGGCGCGTCAGAAGACGGTCGATTACGCAGCGATGATGTGCGGGCGCGATCCGCGCGAGCTGCGTTGGGCGCCGGTGGTGCGCGGGATGGTCGAGGCGGCCGCGGGGCGGCGGCTGGTGCTGTGGTGCAACGAGGATCTGCCGATGATCTGGCCCGAGGTGCTGCGCAGTCTTGCGGGGCTGGCGCCCGAGGTGCCGCTGCGCGGCGAGGATGCGGTGGCCGCGCAGATCATGACCCGCGAGGGGCTGGCGCGGCTGCGCGCCTATTTCAAGAGCCACCCGCCGCAATCGGTGCTGCAGCGGCGCAAGGTGGTCAGCGCGTTTCTCGACAAATTCGCCCTGCCCGAGGCGATCGAGGTGGAAATCCCCCTGCCCGGCTGGACCGAGGAGCTGGTGGCCGAGATCACCGCGAATTACGAGGCCGACATCGCCGAAATCGCCGAGATGCCGGGCGTGGAGTTCCTCCGCGCCTGAGCGGTTGGCCGCTGCCGGGTGGTAGTCTGCCGCGGGGCGGGCAGGTCCTGCCGGGCGGATGGCGTCTGCCTTTCAAACATGTGCTGCAGGGTGAATAAGCACTGCCGGGCGGTGCTCCGCTGCCGGGCGCTATTCCGCCGCGGGGCGGATAGGTCCTGCCGGGCGGATGGGGTCTGCCTCTCGAATATGTGCTGCAGGGCGGTTGGCCGCTGCCGGGCGCTATTCCGCCGCAGGTTGGACGGGTTCCGGACGGACGAATGGGGTCTGCCCGTCGAATATGTGCTGCCGGGCAGTTGGCCGCTGCCGGGCGCTATTCCGCCGCAGGGCGGACAGGTCCTGCCGGGCGGATGGGGTCTGCCTGTCGAATATGTGCTGCCGGGCGGTGCTCCGCTGCCGGGCGCTAGACCGCCGCGGGGCGGACATGTGCCCGGCCCCATCTGCCGCCTCCGCGGGGCGGGCCGCCCTGATCGGCGCCGTGCCGAACGGGCATGCCATCGTCAGGCTGATCCCCGCGATACGCGCAAGCGCTGCCGGGTCGATCCCCCGGCGGCGCATCGCGGTTTCGATGTTTGGCGCGACCAATATGACGCTGTCTTCGCGTTCCACGCTCAGGACGGTTCCGAGGCCCAGGCAATCGGGCGCAGCGCGCGAGGATGCGGGGCGAGACGCGGCCCTGACCTGAGGCGAGGTGACCGATATCGTCGCAGGAGCCGTTCTGATCAGGCAGTTAACGATGCCGCGCCGGCGCCGCGCGGCGCGTCCAAGCCCTGCGCGCCGGACCCTGCTGGGTGTCGCGTTTGCCTGTGTTCGTATCCCGGGATCCGATGCCCTCCCTGTTCGTCCGCCTGCCCCGGTCCAGAGCTGGACCGGTTCAGATCATGGCCCGCCTGCCATCGCCCCGTGCCGCCGCACCGGTCTGCGCGGTCTGCGGTTATCCCGAGGCAACAGGTCATACGCCCCTGTGCCGCGCACGCTGGTGCGCGCACGCGCGCGCGCCCCGGGGTCCCGCGCGGCTTTGCCGGGTGATCGGGCCTCGCGTGGAAACCCGGGCAGGCCAGACCCCCTGCCCGGGTCAAGCGCGCTATGCGGAGAGAGACGGGTCTTCAACCCTCAGAGGGGAGAGCAAGTCCCGCCTCTCAGTGCATCGAGCCCTGCTGATACACCGGATCCGCAAGGGAAGTGTCGCGCGATTCTGGTTAAAAAACTGATAACGGGTGCTTGGCATCTGGGGCAGATCAGGCAACCGCACCCCTCGGCGCACGATATTGCGCGGGGCAAGGCCCCGCGCCCCGGGGCGCCGCCTGCGGCGGCGCAATGCCCGATCTCAGACCAGCCGGCTCTGATCCTTGGCCGCCTTCACGAAGCCCGCGAACAGCGGATGCGGCGCGAAGGGTTTCGACTTCAGCTCGGGGTGGAACTGCACGCCAATGAACCACGGATGGTCCTTGACTTCGACGATCTCGGGCAACCGGCCATCGGGCGACATGCCGGTGAACTCCAGCCCGCAGCTTTCCAGCTGCTCGCGATACCGGATATCGACCTCATAGCGATGCCGATGCCGCTCCTCGATCTCGGTCGCGCCATAGACCTCGGCCACCTTGGACCCTTCGCGCAGCACCGCCGAATAGGCGCCAAGCCGCATCGTGCCGCCCTTGTCATCGGTCACCTTGCGCTCGACCCGGTGATTGCCCTGCACCCATTCCTTGAGGTGATAGACGACCGGGGTGAAGCGCTTCGCCCCCGCCTCATGGTCGAATTCCTCCGAGCCCGCATCGCCCACACCCGCCAGATTGCGCGCCGCCTCGATGACCGCCATCTGCATGCCCAGACAGATGCCCAGATAAGGGATCCCCTTCTCGCGGGCATATTGCGCGGCGCGGATCTTGCCCTCGGTGCCGCGCTCGCCAAAGCCGCCGGGCACGAGGATCGCATGGAACGGCTCCAGATGCGGGCCGGGGTCCTCGCGCTCGAAGATCTCGGCGTCGATCCATTCGGCGCGCACCTTCACCCGGTTCGCCATGCCGCCATGGGTCAGCGCCTCGGCAATCGACTTGTAGGCATCCTCGAGCTGCACATATTTGCCGACGATCGCCACCCGGACCTCGCCCTCGGCATGGGTCAGCCGGTCCATCACGTCCTCCCAACGCGTCATGTCGGGCTTGGGCGCGGGCGAGATGCCGAAGGCATCCAGCACCGCCTGATCCAGCCCCACGCGGTGATAGGCCAAGGGCGCCTCGTAGATCGATTTCAGGTCATAGGCCGGGATCACCGCATCGGGGCGCACGTTGCAAAAGAGCGCGATCTTGGCGCGTTCCTTGTCGGGGATCGGATGCTCCGACCGGCAGACCAGCACATCGGGCTGCAGACCGATCGAGCGCAGCTCCTTGACCGAGTGCTGGGTGGGCTTGGTCTTCAGCTCTCCGCTCGCCGCCAGATAGGGCAGAAGCGTGAGATGCATGAAGATGCACTGCCCGCGCGGGCGCTCCTGCGCGAACTGGCGGATCGCCTCGAAGAAGGGCAGCCCCTCGATATCGCCGACCGTGCCGCCGATTTCACACAGCATGAAATCGACCTCGTCGTCGCCCACCGCGATGAAGTCCTTGATTTCATTGGTCACATGCGGAATGACCTGGATCGTCTTGCCCAGATAGGCGCCGCGGCGCTCTTTCTCCAGCACGTTGGAATAGATCCGCCCCGAGCTGACCGAGTCGGTCTTGCGCGCGCTGACCCCGGTGAAACGCTCGTAATGCCCCAGATCCAGATCGGTCTCGGCCCCGTCATCGGTGACGAAGACCTCACCATGCTCGAAGGGGCTCATCGTGCCCGGATCGACGTTCAGATAGGGGTCGAGCTTGCGCAACCGCACCGAAAAGCCGCGCGCCTGCAACAGCGCCCCAAGCGCCGCCGAGGCCAGGCCCTTGCCCAGCGACGAAACGACGCCGCCGGTGATGAAGACATAACGTGCCATGAGGACCCCCGTGATCGGCGAAAAAGTTCGACTGGTTCCCGAGCCGCATGGCCCGGGATCACGGGATTTAATGCTTACACGATTCGCGACCCGCCCGCAACCGGACCGCAAGCAGTTGGGTTAGTTCAGGATGAATGCCCAAATTCTGGGGGGCATGACCCCGTCCGCCCCGAAAGCCCGGAGCGGGCACAGATCGCCGCTCAGTTCGCCGGCGGCGGCGTCACCGGCGCGTCGCTCGACGCGGGCGGCAGTTCGATCGGCGGCGCGCCGGGCACCGCGGGACCGTCGACGGCCGGCGCCTCGGTCGCGGCAGGCGGCGCGGTGAAGCGGTCAAGAACCGAGGATTCGCCCGCCTTCTGCGCGGCCAGAACCGTCAGCGTGACCGAGG
>JACXUS010000471.1 GCA_014763785.1 Sphingomonadales bacterium
GCCCCGGATCGCGCATGAGGTGACGCCCGCCGATCTCGATCTGGGAAGGGCCGAGGTGGCGCAGGTCGAGATCGTGGGGCCCGAGGGCGCGCGGCTTTTCGGCTGGGTGATCACGCCGGGGAGACAGCCCGAGACACCGCGCCCGGCAGTGCTGGTGATGCATGGCTGGGGCGCGAATGCAGCGATGATGTTGGGGCTCGCACCACCCCTGATCGCCGCAGGCTATGCGGTGATGTTTCTCGATGCGCGATGTCACGGGCGCAGCGACGGGGCGCGCTTTACCTCTATGCCGCGCTTTGCCGAGGATATCGCGGCGGGGCTTGCGCATCTGCGCGCGCGAGAGGGGATCGACCCGGTGCGGATCGCGCTGATCGGGCATTCGGTCGGGGCGGGAGCGGTACTCCTGCACGCCGCGCGGGCGGGTGATGTCTGCGCCGTGGTCAGCCTCTCGGCTTTTGCCAATCCGCGCGAGGTGATGGAGCGCTGGATGGCTGAGCACCACATCCCGTTTCGCGGAATTGGGCAATATATCCTGCACCACGTCCAGCGCGTGATCGGCGCACGTTTCGACGAAATCGCGCCGATCCATACGGTTACACAAGTGAGCTGTCCGGTGCTTCTGGTGCACGGGCTTGAAGACACGACGGCGCCGTTTTCCGATGCCGAGCGCTTGCAGGCCGCCGCCCCCGATGCGCAGCTCCTGCCGGTTCATGGCGATCACGACCTGCGCGAGAGCCTGCACGCCCATGAGCCCGAGATCGTGGGTTTTCTCAACGCGGCCTGTCATCCGTCCTGACCGAACGTGCCTCGCGCCGACAGCGCTCCGAGCAAAACCGCACCTGTTCCCAATCCCGCGCCCATTTCTTGCGCCAGGTGAAGGGCCGCGCGCAATGGGCGCAGAGTTTCGAGGGCAGATCGGATTTGCGGCGCATCTTCATGGATTGGCTACGCGGGAAGGGCCGTGGTGGATGCGTCGCGGTCGTTTGATAGCGGGGGCGCGGCGTGGAGATGGTCGCGCTCACTTCCCGAAAAAAAAGAGGCGACCGCAGTCGCCCCTTTTTTCCGTCTCTTGTCTCGTCTCGTTCAGATGGCCGAGCTGTGGCCGGCCTTTGACAGGTCGTAGGCGTCGAAATGGCGAGCGATCATCCGTGTCAGCGGGCGGCCCTTCATCGGGATGCGCAGCCCCTCGTCGCTGAGTTGAACCATGTCTCCGAAATGATCCGCGCAAGCCTTGAACATCGCGGCGAGTTCCTCGCGATCGGCAGCAAAATCGCGCACCAGCTCTTCGGTGCTGACTTCGAAATCGCACATCAGCGCCTCGATCAGCCGCGCGCGCAGCTTGTCCTCGGCGGTGAATTCATGGCCGCGCGCGGCTGATCGAGGCGCTGATGTGCGATTTCGAAGTCAGCACCGAAGAGCTGGT
>JACXUS010000472.1 GCA_014763785.1 Sphingomonadales bacterium
GGGCAGCATCTCGGACTGGAGCAGCTGCAGTTGCAGCGGGACCAGCAGCCCGTCCTCGGCCCGGCGCGGGCGCAGCCGGACGAAGCACTCGCCCGCGACGAACATCTCGCGCGCGACCATGGCCTGCAGGCCGTAGAAATCCGTCAGCCCGTCCGCATCCGCCTCGTCGGTCCAGGCGAGCCAGAGCTGCTGCACCCGGTCGCGGAGATCGCCGTCCCCGATCAGCGAGGACGGCTTGATCCCGTCGCCGACAAGGTTCGCGGCGAAGGCCTCGCAGGCGTTGGCGGCATAGCCGTTGGTCACCACCAGCTCGCGGGACCGCGCCAGGAGCCGAGGACCGCCCGAGGCAACCAGCGCGTTGATGTTCTCGAGCGGCGGGTTCCATCCGCGCAGCCGCCGCTTCGCCATGGCGCCCTCGAGACGGGCGCGCACGGCAGCGGGGCCGCCGGCGGACCGGCGGCGGAAGCGGTCGAAGAGGCCCATGGGTTCAGAGAGCCTTCGCCGTCGTTACGCGCACCTGCCGCACGATCCGCCGGCCTTCGGCCGCAGCGATCTCGCGGTCCAGCGCCTCGATGGCCCGGTCGATCTCGGCGACGCTGCGATAGTCCACGGTCTTGCCGTCATAGCTGACCCGAGCGACACCGGAGGACCGCTGCGCCGTCAGCGCGTCGCGGCGGGCGCGGAGTTCTGCGGCCGTGCTCATCAAGTCACCTCATGTAGCTTGAGCGCACCGTGCGCCGGCGCGGCACCGTTCTTGTTGGGACGGACGGCGCGGTTGCCGTGCCGTCCGTTGGCCCGCCCTGCTTCGCCACCCCGAGCTGGGCCTCCAGATCGGCCCATCGCGCCTCGGGCCAGCGATCCGCCCCGAGGATCCACGCCGCCGCGCGGGTATAGACCCGTGTGTCCAGTGCCTCGTTGCGCTCCCGGAGCTTCTGCCATTCGAGCCGGGCGAAGCCGCGTTTCGTCCGCACGGTCACCAGCTGCTCGGCCGTCAGCTGCTTCAGCCATTCGCCGTCCGCCCAGTCCGGCAGGTGGATCGTGCCGGGCGGGCACAACGCGCCCGCCGCCTGTTCTTCCCTCGTCGGCCGGTCCTGCCGCAGAAAGCGATAGGTCTCGGCCTTGAAGGTCGAGGTGGCCACGGTCCAGAGCCGGGCCCCGCGCCGGAGCCGCTTGCCGGCGACGGTCGCGTCGACATAGGTCGGCCCGGTCACCGGACTCGTCCGGGTGAACCCCTCCACGCCTTTCACCGGCGCCACCTGCGCGAACCCCACCTGCCGCGACCAGGCATAGACCGCGCTGGTCTCGTAGCCGGTGTCGATCGCGAGCCGGGCGAGCGACAGCCGCTGACCCGAGGCGTGCTTCCAAGTCCGACCCAGCAGGTCGGTCAGCTGCTGCCAGCAGGCCGGATCGCCGGGCCCGCC
>JACXUS010000473.1 GCA_014763785.1 Sphingomonadales bacterium
GGCCATGACGGCGCGACGCCGCCCGAGCAGGTGCTCGGGATGGCGGCGCTCATCCCCGGCGCGCGCGCCGAACTGATCGAAGAAGCGGGCCATATTCCGGCAATCGAACGGCCAGGCACCGTGGCCCGCCTCATCACCGAATTTCTGAAGGAGCACGATCTTGTCTGACCGTTATGAAGCCGGGATGGAGACGCGCCGCCGTGTGCTCGGCGATGCCCATGTGAACAAGGCCGACGCCTGCAAGACCGAGTTCGACGCGCCGTTTCAGGAGTTCATCACCGAGGGCGCCTGGGGTTCGGTCTGGTCGCGCCCCGATCTGACCCCGCGCGAGCGCTCGATCGTGACGATCGCGCTCTTGGCCGCGCAGGGCAATCATGAGGAGATCGCGATGCATACCCGCGCCACCGCCAACACGGGTGCGACGCCCGCGGATCTGCGCGAGGCGATGCTGCATGTCGCCGTCTATGCGGGCGTGCCGCGCGCCAATCACGCGATCAAGATCATCAAGGAAACGCTGAAGGAGATGGGACAATGACCGGCCGCCTGATCCCGCGAGAAGCGGGCATTCACCCGCCCGCCTTCACGCCCACCTACAAGACCTCGGTGCTGCGCAGCCCGCAGCGCGCGCTGATTTCCTTCGACAGCTCGCCCAGCGAGGAAACCGGTCCGACCTTCGGTCATGTGAAGCTCGGCGCGCTCGATAACGACCTGCTGCTGAACTATGCCCGCCCGGGTGCCAGCGCCATTGGCGAGCGGATCATCGTGCATGGGCGGCTTCTGGACGAGAACGGCCGCCCGATCCCCGGTGCACTGATCGAGATCTGGCAGGCCAATGCGGGCGGGCGCTACCGTCACAAGAAGGATGGCTATCTGGCGGCCCTCGATCCCGATTTCGGCGGTTGCGGGCGCACCATCACCGGCGAGGACGGCTCTTATGCGTTCCGCACCGTGAAGCCCGGCGCCTATCCCTGGCCGAACGGGCCGAACGAATGGCGCCCCGCCCATATCCATTTCTCGATCTTCGGGCACAGCTTCGGCCAGCGCCTGATCAGCCAGATGTATTTCGAGGGCGACCCGCTGATCGCGCGCTGTCCGATCGCGCAGACCATCCCCGACAAGGCCGCGCTCGAGCGGCTGATCGCGGGCCTCGACATGAGCGAGACGAAGCCGATGGACGCGATCGCCTACCGGTTCGACATCGTGCTGCGTGGTCATCGCCAAACCCTGTTCGAAAACCGTCCGGAGGGCATGTGATGGCGCAACGTCCCGAGAAACTGATCCTCACGCCCTCGCAGACGGCGGGGCCTTACGTCCATATCGGCCTCGCGCCGGAAGCCTGCGGGATCGAGGATGCCCCCTTTGCGACGCTGGGCCGCGAGATCGCCGGGCCGGGCGCAAAGGGCGAACGCATCACCGT
>JACXUS010000167.1 GCA_014763785.1 Sphingomonadales bacterium
TCCGTCCCACGCATCATAGCCTCCGCCGTTATCGTGCGGAGGGTGAATCATGTTCTCAAACCGCTGTCGAGGCGGGACTATTTCAGCAGCCTGCTAGAGCTCTTCCACCAGCGCGACGCCGCGCAGGGAGCGGATCGCCCCCTTGACCTGCGGATTGACCGGGAAGTCGCGCCCCGCATTCAGCCGATATCGGCAGTTGCGCTCGGGATCAAAGACGGTGAAGGCGATCGGGCCGCGACCACGGACCTTGCCCTCGGCGGCGACCCGTTCGAGCAGCGCCGCGATCGAGGGCACCGCCTCGGGCGTCTCCACATGGATCATCAGCCCCGCGCCCCCGGCATCGGCCGCCACCGTGTCGATGGGGGAGGCGCCTTGCGCCAGCATCTTCACCGTCTCGCCCTCGGCCTCGACCTTGACGGTCAGCACCACCGCTTGGCCTGGCTCGAGATACTGGCGGCAGGCTTCCAGCGTGTCGGAGAAGACCGTGACCTCATAGGGCCCCGTCGGGTCCGACATCGACACGAAGGCGAACCGGTTGCCCTTGGCCGATTTGCGCTCGGATCGCGCGGCGACCTGCCCGGCGATCTTGCCGATGAAGGGCCCCGTGGCGATCGCCTTGGCGCTGATCTCGGCCAAGGTCATCACCTTCTTGCGCTTCAGCGCCGGCAGATAATCGTCGAGCGGATGGCCCGACAGATAGAAGCCGATCGCCTTGTGTTCCTCGGCCAGACGCTCGCCGGGCAGCCAGTCATCGGTATCGGCCAGCCGCGGCGGCGGCAGATCGTCGCCCGCCTCGCCAAAGAGCGACACCTGCGCCGAGGATTTCGCCTCGATCACCGCCGCCGACCAGGCCGCCAGCTGATCGAGGCTTTCAAACACTCGCTTGCGGTTCGGGTCGAGCAGATCGAAGGCCCCGGCCCGCGCGAGCATCTCCAGCGGCCGCTTGCCGATGCGCTTCAGATCGCAGCGCCGGGCGAAATCGACAAGGCTCGCGAAGGGCACATCGCGCCCCTCGACCTGACGTGCCTCGACGATCAGCTTCATCGCCTCGACGCCGACATTCTTGAGCGCGCCCAGCGCATAGACGAGCCGCTGATCCACCACATCGAAGGTCGCAAGCGAGCGGTTCACGCAGGGCGGGATCACCTCGATATTCAGCCCCCGCCGCGCCTCGCCCATATAGATCGCAAGCTTGTCGGTCAGATGGATATCGCAGTTCATGACGCCCGCCATGAACTCGACCGGGTGGTTCGCCTTCAGCCACGCCGTCTGATAGCTGACAATCGCATAGGCCGCCGCATGCGATTTGTTGAACCCGTAGTTCGCGAATTTCTCCAGCAGGTCAAAGACTTCGCCTGCCTTCTTCGCGTCGATGTTATGGGTGGCCTTGGCGCCTTCGATGAATTTCGGGCGTTCCTTCGCCATTTCTTCGGCGATCTTCTTGCCCATCGCGCGGCGCAACAGGTCCGCGCCGCCGAGCGAATAGCCCGCCATGACCTGCGCGATCTGCATCACCTGTTCTTGATAGACGATGATGCCCTGGGTCTCGGCCAGGATCGGGTCGATGGTCGGGTGCAGGGATTCGAGCGGCCTGAGCCCGTGCTTGACCTCGCAGTAAACCGGGATGTTCTCCATCGGGCCGGGGCGATAGAGCGCCACCAGCGCCACGATATCCTCGATACAGGTGGGCTTCATGCGCCTGAGCGCATCCATCATCCCCGTCGATTCCACCTGAAACACGGCGACGGTCTGCGCCCGGGCGTAAAGCTCATAGGTCTTGGCGTCGTCGATCGGGATCGCGTTGATCTCGTTCTCGGCGCCCGCGGGGGGCTCGTAGAGCGTGACGCCCGCGGCATCGACATGCAGCGGACGGCCCGATTTGCGGATCAGGTTCACGGCGTTCTGAATGACCGTCAGCGTCTTCAGGCCCAGAAAGTCGAATTTGACCAGACCCGCCTGCTCGACCCATTTCATGTTGAACTGGGTCGCGGGCATGTCCGACCGCGGGTCCTGATACAGCGGCACCAGCTCATCCAGCGGCCGGTCGCCGATCACCACCCCCGCCGCGTGGGTCGAGGCGTTCCGAAGCAGCCCCTCGACCTGCTGGGCGTAGTTCAGAAGCCGCTCGACCACCTCCTCGGACCGCGCCGCTTCACGCAGCCGCGGCTCGTCGGCCAGCGCCTTCTCGATCGAGACGGGTTTCACCCCTTCGACCGGGATCATCTTGGAAAGCTTGTCGACCTGCCCATAGGACATTTGCAACACGCGGCCCACGTCGCGCACCGCCGCCTTGGACAAAAGCGCACCAAATGTGATGATCTGACCGACCTTGTCGCGGCCATATTTGCCCTGCACATAGCGGATCGTTTCCTCGCGCCGATCCATGCAGAAGTCGATGTCGAAGTCGGGCATCGAGACCCGCTCGGGGTTGAGGAACCGCTCGAACAACAAGCTGTAGCGCAGCGGATCGAGGTCGGTGATCGTCAGCGCATAGGCGACAAGCGAGCCCGCCCCCGAGCCCCGGCCGGGCCCGACCGGAATCCCGTTGTCCTTGGACCATTTGATGAAATCGGCCACGATCAGGAAGTAGCCGGGGAAGCCCATCTGCTCGATGATGCCGAGTTCGAACCGCAGACGCTCTTCGTACGCCTCGACCGGCGCGGCAGGGGGGATCACCGCCAGACGCGCGCGCAGACCGTCCCAGGCCTGACGGCGCAGCTCCTCGACCTCGTCATCGGCGAAGCGCGGCAGGATCGGCTTGCGCTTGTAGACCGCAAAGGCGCAACGCTTCGCGATCTCGACAGTGTTTTCCAACGCCTCGGGCAGATCGGCGAACAGCGCCGCCATCTCGGCCTCGGATTTCAGGTAATGCTGCGGCGTCAGACGGCGCCGAGGTTCGATCTGGTCAACATAGGCCCCCTCGGCGATGCAGATCAGCGCGTCATGGGCCTCGAACATGTCCGATTTTGGAAAGTAGACATCATTGGTCGCCACGATCGGCAGGCCCATGTCATAGGCCATGTCCAGAAACGGGCGTTCCGTCGCGCGCTCGCCCTCGGTCGGCTGCCCGCCCTCGCCCGGATGGCGCTGCAGCTCGACATAGAGCCGGTCGGGATAGATCCCCGCCAGCCGCTCCATCAACAGCCGCGCGCGCCCCGCCTGCCCCATCTGGATCAGCCGCCCGACCGGCCCCTCGGCCCCGCCGGTCAGACAGATCAGCCCCTCGGCATGGGCCTGCAAGTCGTCCAGCGTCACCTGCGGCAGCTGCCCGCCCTTGTCCACATAAAGACAAGAGTTGAGCTTCATCAGGTTCATGTAGCCCGCCTCGGTCTGCGCCAGCAGCACGACCGGCGCGGGCATCCGCGGCCGTTCGCCCGGCGGCGCGGGATCGAAGGCAACCGAGATCTGACAGCCGACGATCGGCTGCACCCCCGCCCCCTGCGCCAGAACGGAAAATTCCAGCGCGGCGAACATGTTATTCGTGTCGGTCACGGCGACCGCGGGGGCATTGGCCGCGTCGCACAGCTTGATCAGCTTCTTGACCGGCACCGCGCCTTCAAGCAGCGAATATTCGGTGTGGACGCGCAGATGGATGAATCGGGGGGCTACCATGGCCGCAATCTAGGGCCCCGCGCGCCCGGACGAAAGCCCCGCCCGCGGCCCTGCGCCGCCTAATTTCAGATCAACAGGTCAAAAAACCGGCGTCCAACCCGGCGCCCCCTTGCCAGAGCCCGCCGCTTTCGGCTTTGCTGAGGGGGCTCCCGCTCTACGCCGCATCGGGCGGGGCCCCGGAACCCGGTATCGCGGCGGATGAACCGATGACCATCACGTTTCTTCTCAACGGAGAAACCCGGACCCTCGAGGTCCGCGACCCCACGCAAAGCGTGCTCGACTGGCTGCGCGCCGAGGGGCTGACCGGCACCAAGGAGGGCTGCAACGAGGGCGATTGCGGCGCCTGCACGGTGATGCTGACCGATGCCACCGGCACCCGCGCGCTCAATGCCTGCATCCTGATGCTGCCGCATCTCGACGGCTGCGCCCTGCGCACGATCGAGGGGATCGCCGGCCCCGATGGCAGGCTGCATCCGGTGCAAGACGCGATGATCGCCCATCACGGCAGCCAATGCGGCTTCTGCACGCCGGGCTTCGTGGTGTCGATGGCCGCGGGCCACCTGAACGGCCGCAAGGACCACGATGACATTCTCGCCGGGAACCTCTGCCGCTGCACCGGCTACGCGCCGATCCTGCGCGCCGCCGAGGCCGCCGAGGCCGCGCCGGTGCCGGACTGGATGACGACCGATGCCGCCCTCAACAGTGCCAAAATATCCTCGGGGGGTGAATGGGCCGCAGGCCCAGAGGGGGGCAGACAGCCCCCCTTCCTGCCCACCAGCGCCGACGCTTTGGCCACCTGGTATCTCGCCCGCCCAGAGGCGACCCTGATCGCCGGTGCGACCGATGTCGCGCTCTGGGTCACCAAACAGCTGCGTGACCTGCCGCAGGTGGCCTTCCTCAAGCACTGCACCGATCTGGCGCAGATCACCGAGACCGAGGCGGGCACCGAGATCGGCGCCATGGTCACCATCGCCGCGCTGCGCGCTTGGGCCGAGGGGCCACATCCGGCGCTGGCCTCCCTCCTGCGCCGCTTTGCCAGCGAACAGGTCCGCGGCGCGGCGACGATCGGCGGCAATATCGCCAATGGCTCGCCCATCGGCGACGGCCCGCCCGCGCTGATCGCCATGGGCGCGACCCTGCGCCTGCGCCGGGGCGAGGCACGGCGCGAGATGCCGCTCGAGGAGTTCTTCCTCGAGTACCGCAAGCAAGACCGCCTGCCCGGCGAATTCGTCGAAGCCGTGATCTTGCCGAAATCCGCCCCGGACCTCGCCTGCTACAAACTCTCGAAACGGTTCGATCAGGACATTTCCGCGGTCTGCGGCGGCTTCAATATCACCCGAAAAGGTTCGAATATTGCAAGCGCCCGCGTGGCCTTCGGCGGCATGGCGGGCATTCCGAAACGCGCCTCCGCCTTCGAGGCCGCGCTGATCGGCCAGCCCTTCACCGAAGCCGCGATCACCGCCGCCCTGCCCGCTCTGGCCCAGGATTTCGCGCCGCTATCGGACATGCGCGCCTCTGCCGCCTATCGGCTGGAGGCCGCGCAGGCGATGGCGCTGCGGTACCTGCGCGAGGCCATGGGCGAGCTCACCTCGGTGCTGGAGGTGGGCGCATGAGTGTCGGAACCTCCACGCCCCACGACAGCGCCGCGCTGCATGTGACGGGCCGCGCGCGCTATGTCGATGACATCCCGACCCCGGCGGGCACGCTGCATCTGGCCTTTGGCCTCTCGACCGAGGCTTCGGCCGCGATCACCGCGCTTGATCTGGCCCCGGTGCGCGCAGCACCCGGTGTCGTCGCGGTGCTGAGCGCCGAGGATCTGCCCTTCGCCAATGATGTCTCGCCCGCCCCCCTCCCCGAGCCGCTGCTGGCCACGGGCGAGGTGCATTACATCGGCCAGCCGATCTTTCTGGTGATCGCCACCAGCCACCATGCCGCCCGCCGCGCCGCACGGGCCGCGCGGATCGACTATGCGCCCCGACCGGCAATTTTGACGCTGGATCAAGCCCTTGCCGCCAACAGCCGGTTCGAGGGCGGGCCGGTAATCTGGTCGCGCGGCGATGCGGACAGGGCGCTGGCGGGCGCCGTGCATCGGGCCGAGGGCGTGATCGAGATCGGCGGGCAGGAGCATTTCTACCTCGAAGGACAGGCCGCCGCCGCCCTGCCCGGCGATCAGGGGATCACCATTCTCTGTTCCAGCCAGCACCCGACCGAGATCCAGCACAAGGTGGCTGAGGCGCTCGGCCTGCACATGCATGACGTGCGGGTCGAGATGCGGCGGATGGGCGGCGGTTTTGGCGGCAAGGAAAGCCAGGGCAACCATCTGGCGGTGGCCTGTGCTCTGGCCGCGCGCGCGACGGGCCGGCCCTGCAAGATGCGCTATGACCGCGACGACGACATGGTGATCACCGGCAAGCGCCACGATTTCCGCATCCACTACCGGATCGGCGCCGATGCCGAGGGGCGGCTTGTGGGCGCCGATTTCGTGCAGCTCGCGCGCTGCGGCTGGTCGGCGGACCTGAGCCTGCCGGTCTGCGACCGGGCGATGCTGCATGCCGACAACGCCTATTTCATCCCGGCGCTGCGGGTCGAAAGCCACCGGCTGCGCACCAATACGCAATCGAACACCGCCTATCGCGGCTTTGGCGGCCCGCAGGGGATGCTGGGGATCGAGCGCGCGATGGAGCATCTGGCGCATGTGATGGGGCTGGAGCCCGCCGAGCTGAGGCGGCGCAATTTCTATCAGG
>JACXUS010000168.1 GCA_014763785.1 Sphingomonadales bacterium
CCGTCACGCAAGAGGTTCCCATGACTGCCCCCGATCCGATCCAAAGCCTTCCGGTCTTCGACGCCAGTTCGGAGTTTCACCAGAATCTCGGCCTTCTGAAGGTCGCCGATTTGGCCAAGGCCAAGCATGGCGATGCCGTGATCATTCGCGCCAGCGCGGTGCGGGACATGGTGCTGCTCTCTGGCAGCGAGGCCGTCGATTACTGGAAGGCGCATCAGGGCCATTTCCAGACCGAGCTGGGCGAGATCGCCAGCAATGCGGCAATCACCCGCATTCTGCTCGGCGACATGCTGGAACAGCCCGAGAATGCCGCGCTGTGGGATGCGACGCGCCGGGCGCTGGCGACGGTCGCGGCCGAATGGGACCGCTGGTCCGAACGCGCCCTGACCGCGGCCAATGCCGCGCTGCTTGAGGATATCGCCGCGGCGGGCGCCGCGCCCGTCGATCTGCGCGCGATATGCAGCCTGTGGTCGGTGCGCGCGCTCGTGCCCACGCTTTATGGCCAGACGCTGCCCGATCACGAGATGCGCGAAGGCCTGATGCAGATCGAGCAGTTCTATTACGCGATGAGCACCCGTGACGCCGCCGAGACCGCCGTGCCGACGGCGCTGCCGGAATTCCGGGTCGCCCGCGATTTTCTGGATCGCGCCACGACGCGGGCCCTTGAACAGGCGCAGCCCGGCGACCCGAGCGTGATCGGGGCCGCCCTTGCCGCCCTGCCGCCGGGGCTGGACCGGCCGACGCTGCTCGATTGCCTGCGCCCGACCCTTGGCCGGCTGCTGCTGGAAAAGCTGAGCATCGACGGTCTGGCCCTACTCTGGGCGCTGACCCATATCGCGCAGGACCCCGCGCTGGCCGCGGATATGGCCGCCGAGATCGGCGCCGCGCAGGCCGACGATGCGGGGCGCGCACTGAGCGATGCCGACACGCCGCTGTGCTTTTCGGCCGTGCAGGAATGCCTTCGGATGTATCCCGAACTGCCCTTCATCTACCGCATCACCAGTGCGCCGCTCGAGCTGCACGGCCATGTGATCCCGGTGCGCAGCACGGTCGTCTTCGCCCCGTGGCTCGTGCAGCGCGATCCGCGCTATTGGGACCGGCCCAACAGCTTCGACGGGCGCCGCTTCCTGCAACCGCCGCGGATCAAGAGCGCCTTCCTGCCCTTCGGGATCGGGCCGCGGGTCCGGGCGCGCACGCAATTCCTGCAACATCAGCTTCTGACCGCGCTGCGTTCGGTCATTGCCCACCACGAGCTGCGGCTCGCCCCCAAGGTCCGGCTTGGCGATCTTCGGCCGATCCTGCGCTCGACCCTTGCGCCGCGCGGCGCGGTGCCGCTGTGTTTCGCGCCACGGGACGCGGGGGCCGCGCCCGCACCCGCCGCCTTTGAAACCGCCGAAACCTGACGTCACCGCGACCTTGGCAGGGGGAAATCATGAGCCTGATGATGATAGACGCACTCCGTGATCGCCTGACCCATGGCGCCGGGGCGCCCGCGCTTTACACCGGCGATGAGGTCTGGAGCTTCGCCCGGCTCGCGGCACGGGTCCAGCCGGTGCTTGACCTGCTGGCGGGGCTGGACGCCGGGCCGCCGGTCCTGATCAGTGGCCACAAAGAGGCGGATGCGGTGGCGGCGATGCTGGCCTGCATGCTGTGCGGGCGCCCCTTCGTCTTTCTCGACCGCTCGAACCCGCCCGATCGGGGGCGGCGGATCGCGGCGCTTTCGGGGGCGGGCGACATGCTCTGCGCGGCCGCCCCGCCCGAGATCGCCCAGGTCCGGGCCCATCCGCTGAGCGCGCTTGAGAGCCGCGCCTTTGACGGGGCGGGCTGCGATCCCGCGGTGCCGGATGCGGCGCTGCTCTATCTCATCTTCACCTCGGGCAGCACCGGAGAGCCCAAGGGGGTGCCGATCTCGCGCAGCAATTTCGCGGCCTTCGAGGGCTGGTATCGGCCGATGCTGGCGGCGCTGCCCGGGCAGGACCTGCCGGCTGCGCAGAGCGCGCATGTCAATCACGCCAGTCTGGCCTTCGATATGGGGATGCTGGATCTGTGGCCGGTGCTGGCGCTGGGGCGTCCGGTGATCTTGCTCGATCATCGCAACAACATCCTGCCGTTCCGCAACACCCGCTTGCTGAGCGGCCTGTCCGACCTGCGCGCGCGGTCGTGGTTCTCGACGCCGTCGCTGTTGCAGATGATGTGCACCGATCCGGCCTTTTCCGAAGCCGCCCTGCCCGAGCTGCGCTGCTTCTTCGTCGGCGGCGAGACCGTGCAACGCAGCCTTGTCGAAGACATCCTGCGCCGCTTTCCCAAGGCCGAGGTGCGTCATGCCTATGGCCCCTCGGAGGTGACCTGCATGACCCATGTCCATCGCCTGACCGCGGATGATCTTGCCGCCGAGGGTCCCCTGCCGCTGGGGCCGGTGCTGGCCCCCTCGAGCCTGCGCATCGTCGATGAGGCCGGGCAGGAGCTGCCGCCGGGCGAGGTCGGCGAGGTCGAGCTGTCGGGGCCGCAGGTGGTCGGCGGCTATCTTCCCGCCGATCATCCGGCCAATCGCGCCTTCTTCATGCGCGATGGCCGCGCGAGCTATCGCAGCGGGGATTTCGGCAAGCTGGATGCGCGGGGCAATCTGATCCTGTCGGGGCGGATGGATCGTCAGGTCAAATGGAACGGCAACCGGATCGAGCTGGACGAGATCGAACGCGCGGCGCATGAGCTGCCGGGGATTGCGCGGGCGGTCTGCCTGCCGATGCGAGAGGCCGGGCGGGTGGTGGATATCGTGCTCTGCGTGCTGCCCGAACCGGGCACGGGCGTGCCCTGCCCGCAGCAGCTCGCCCGCGGGCTGCATGCCCTCTTGCCGCAGACCATGGTGCCCCGCGACATTCACGTTCTTCAGGATTTTCCGGCAACCGTGAATGGAAAGGTCGATGCCGCGGCGCTGCTGGCCCGTTGTCGCCCGCAACCGGCCCTGGTGCCGTGAACCGCGCCGGGCGGTTCGCGGTCACCTGACCAGTCGGGTGATCTCGTCCACGACAAGGGCCGGGTCCGCGGACTGGATATAATGACCGCTGTCCACCGGAACCACCCGCGCGGTTGTGAAGCCCCGGGCGAAGGTTTCGGCATGCTCCGCCCAGAGCTGCCGCCAGCCGGGATCCTCGCCAAGGCCGCCGCGCGTGGCCAGCAGAAGGGTCAGGGGAATCTCGCGTAGCTCGTGCAGATCGGACAAGGCGGCCTCGGTCTCGGGCACACCGGCAAGCTCCAGCTGTTCGGTGTCCGACAGCGCAAGGCGCAGCAGGGGCGGAACCTCGCAGCCGCGCAGGCCGCGGGCCTTGCAGGCCGTGGTGAAGCCCGGCAATCGGGGATCGACAAGCACGATGCCCGCGATCTGCTCCGGGTGGGTCTTGGCGAAGTGCAGCACATAAAGCGCCCCCAGCGAATGCCCGACAAGGATATAGGGCGGCGCAACCCCGCTTTGCTGCAAGGCCTGCTCAAGCTGCGCGGCCACCTCGGCGCCACTGCGCCGACCGTCGCGGTCACCGGGCCAGTCCCGCCCGACCAGAAGCGCCGGGCCAAGCCCGTAACCCGCCCGCGTCCAGGCAAAGCGCCCCAGATCGGGGGGCAGCTGGACCGCGGTCCAGGCCTCTGCCGTATCCCCGAGCCCCGCCTCGAAGATCACGGTCGGCCCCTGCGTGGACAGGGTCACCTCGGGCGGCGGCGGGGCGCAGGCCCCGAGCGTTAGAAGGAGGGGCAGCGAGGGCAGAAATCGCGAAGGGCGCATCGGGGGGCTCCTGAGTGGTCTGAGGTGACTGATGCCGCCCGGCGGGCGTCCGGGCGACCGGTCCAAGCGGCCCGGACCTTGTCATCGCGCGCGCGGCCGCGCTAGCTGTGACCGGAAACCGGGGATGGAAGCATGAACCTTGTCTTGGCCGGAATGGCCGCGATGGCAGCCCTCGCCTTGCTGGTGGGCCGCGGGCGCGACGATCCCGGGCTGCGGCCCGCGGTGCATCTGCTGGCGGGGTTCATGGCGCTGCTGGCGCTCTTGCTGATGCTCGATGCCAGCCGGTGGAGCGCCTGGGGCGATGCGATCCTGCCCGCGCTGCCGCTGCTCATGGCCCGCCATATCGAGCAGCTTGCGCGCATCCGCGCCCCGCGGCGCGGCGATGTGGGGCTGGCGGCAAGCGGGGCGCTTGCCCTGCCCTATCTGCTGTTGCCGCCTGCGGTGCATCAGAAACTGGCGGCGGGGGTCGTTCCGGCCCTCGACCCGCGCGGGCTTGTGCTGATCGGCGGGGCCGCGGGCCTGTTCTGGCTGTGCCTTGTTGCCGCAACCGCCTGGGCGGGGCTGCGGATCCTGCGCGCCCTTCGGCGGCACCATGCGGTGATGGTCCAGATCATCGCGCAGCCGCCGACCCGCCGTCTGGACGGGGTCGCGGCGCTGAGCCTGTTTCTGGCCCTGATCTTCGGGCTGCAACTGCTCGATCTCCTGTCGCTGGGCGCCGCGCTGACCGGCCCCGTGACCGAGGTCTTTCTGCTCGTCCTGATCCTCGGGGCAAGCCTGCACGGGCTGACCCTGCGCGGCACCCTTCCGGACTGGACCGACGATCTGATTGCGACCGGTCAACCGGCCGCGGCCGCAGGTCCCCAATATGCCCGCTCGGGCCTTGATGAGGCGCGGCGGGCGCAGCTGCTGGCCCGGATCGACGCCGCCATGACCCGCGGGGCCCTGTGGCGTTCGGCGGATCTGAGCCTTGCCGATCTGGCCAGTGCCGCGGGCGCCAAGCCGTTCTACGTCAGTCAGGCGCTCAATCAGGGGCGCGACGAAAGCTTCTTCGATTACGTCAACCGCCACCGCGTGCGCGAGGCGCAGAAACTGCTGCGCGAGACCGATGCCCCGGTGCTGGAAATCGCCTTTGCCGTCGGCTTCAACGCGAAATCGACCTTCAATTCGACCTTCCGCAAGCTCTGCGGCACCACGCCGAGCCTGTGGCGGGCGTCCGGCCCCGCTGGACGGGACGCGCAAGAGGATCGCGCCTGATAGACCTGCGTCAGATCATGACGCATCGGAGATCCCCTTGAACAAACGGCAGTTTCTCAGCCTGCTTCTGTCCCTTTCCTTTGCGGGTTGCGCCAGCCGCCCCCGGCCGCAGGACCCGCCGGATCGCCCCTATCCGCATCGCGGCGTGCAGATCCCGGGCCCTGCGGGCGTGCTGGCGGGGGAATTGGTCCTGCCCTCTGACGGCGCACCGGCGCCAGCGGTTCTGCTGATCGCAGGCTCAGGCCCGCAGGACCGCGATGAGACGGTGGCGGGCCACCGGCCGTTTCTGGTCCTGTCGGATGCGCTGGCGCGGGCGGGGATTGCCAGCCTGCGCATGGACAAGCGCGGCGTCGGGCAGAGCGGCGGCGATTTTGCCACGGCGACGATCACCGATTTTGCGCGCGATGCCGGGGCCGCCTTCGACTGGCTTCGCGGCCAGCCGGGGATTGATCCCGCGCGCGTCGCGATGCTGGGGCATTCCGAAGGCGGTCTGACGGCCCCGCTGGCCGCGGTCGGGCGCGATGTGGCGGCGCTGGTGCTGATGGCGGGGCCCGGCGTGCCGATGGAGCGGATCATCCGGCGGCAGAGCGCGGCGCTTGCGGCACTAAACGGCGCAAGCCCGGCCGAAATCGGGGCGTTGGATCAGGCTTTGGCCGGTGCCTTCGACGCGCTGCACCGGGCGGCAAGCCCCGCACTGGCACGCCCCGGGGTGCTGGAGGCGCTCCGCCCGCTGCCGCGCCCGCTCCGGCACCATATCCAGAGCCTTCTGGCCACGCCCTGGAGCCATGATGCGATCCGCCATGACCCCGTAACCCTTCTGGCGGCGGTCCCGGCGCCGATTCTGGCGCTGTTTGGCGGCACCGACATGCAGGTCGATGCGACCGAGAATGCGCGGGCGCTGCGGCCGCTCGCGCGGGCACGCCCCGACCACGCGCCCCTTGAGGTCGTCGTGTTCGAGGGCCTCAACCACCTCTTCCAGCGCAGCGACAGCGGCGACCCGGACGATTATGCGCGGATCGCCACCACCATCGAGCCCGAGGTTCTGGCGCGGCTGATCCGCTTCCTGCAACGCGCGACGACCGGCCCCGCTACGGGTCCCGATGCGGGTCCCGACACGGGCCGGGGCGGGCGGCGGCCCTAGCGCGCGGCCAGCACCGCAAGCACCGAATTGCCGTCGCGCCCCGCGGCCGCGGCCACCTGCGCCAGCGTCTGATCCGGGGCGCCGACGGCCAGCCCCGCCGCGCCAAGCTTGGCGGCCAGCGCCTCGCCCGTCATCCCGAACACCGGCGCCACATCGGCGACGGTCCCGTCCAGCACCC
>JACXUS010000169.1 GCA_014763785.1 Sphingomonadales bacterium
GTCTGATCGGGGTGCGGTTTGTCGATGGCGCGGGCACGGTGGTGAAGAACGGCGGGCGGGTGATGAAGAATGTCACCGGCTATGATCTGGTGAAGCTGATGGCGGGGTCCTGGGGCACGCTTGGCGTGCTGTCGGAGGTGGCGTTCAAGCTCTTGCCCGCGGCGCCCGCGCAGGCGACGCTGGTGATGGATGTGCCCTTGGCCGAGGGGGTTGCGGCGCTGGCGGCGGCGCTGGGTTCGCCCTTTGACGTGAGTGGCGCGGGCTGGCTGCCGGGTCTGGGCGCGGTGGTGCGCGTCGAGGGGCTGGCGGCATCCGTCGACTATCGTGCGGGGCGGCTTGCCGAGGTGCTCGCGCGCTATGCGCCGCGGGTCGAGCGCGACGGATCGGCGGCGATCTGGGCCGATCTGGCGGCGGTCGCGCCCTTGCAGGGCCAGCCCGGCGATCTGTGGCGGTTCTCGGTGAAGCCCTCCGAGGTGCCGGGGATTGCCGCGCGGCTGGGCGGTCCGGTGGTGCTCGACTGGGGCGGTGGGCTGATCTGGGCGCTCACGCCCGAGGGCGTCGATGCCCGCGCGCTGGCTGCGCCCTATACGGGCCATGCGACCTGTCTGCGCGGGGCGGCGGTCCGGTTTCAGCCCGAGGCGCCGGGCGTCGCCGCGCTTGCCCGCGCCTTGCGCGCGCGGTTCGACCCGCGCGGCATTCTCAATCCGGGGGTGATGGGCTGATGCAGACGAATTTCACCGCCGAACAGCTGGCCGATCCCGGCCTTGCCCGCGCCAACGAGATCCTGCGCGCCTGTGTGCATTGCGGCTTCTGCACGGCGACCTGCCCCAGCTATCAGGTGCTGGGCGACGAATTGGACAGCCCGCGCGGGCGCATCTATCTGATCAAGGAGATGCTCGAGACCGGGCGCGATGCCGATGAAAAGACGGTCAAGCATATCGACCGCTGTCTGAGCTGTCTGGCCTGCATGACGACCTGTCCGTCGGGGGTGCATTACATGCACCTGATCGATCAGGCCCGCGCGCATGTCGAGCGGACCTATCGGCGGCCGCTGATGGACCGGCTGTTGCGGCTCACGCTGGCCAAGGTGGTGCCCTATCCGGGGCGCTTCCGGCTGGCGATGGCGGGGGCGAAGCTGGCGCGGCCCTTTGCGCGGTTCCTGCCCGATGCGCGGCTGCGCGCGATGCTGGCGATGGCGCCTGCGGTGATCCCGCCGGTTTCCCGCAACGACGATCCGCAGAGCTTCCCGGCGCAGGGCGCGCGCAAATATCGCGTGGCGCTGCAGATCGGCTGCGCGCAGCGCGCGCTCAACACCGATATCAACGATGCCACCATTCGCCTGTTGCGGCGGCTGGGCTGCGAGGTGGTGGTGCCGAAGAACCTTGGCTGCTGCGGCGCGCTTTCCCATCACATGGGCCGCGAGGACGAAAGCCATGCGCAGGCCGCGCGCAATATCCGCGCCTATCTGGCCGAGGGCGATCTGGATGCGGTGATCATCAACACCTCGGGCTGTGGCACGACGGTGAAAGATTACGGGCATATGTTCCGCACTGACCCGATGGCCGAGGAGGCCGCCAAGGTGGCGGGGCTGGCGATGGATATTTCCGAATTCCTCGTCAAGATCGGCCTGCCTGCGGGCGCGCCGCCCGCCGCACCCAAGGGGCTGCGGGTGGCCTATCACGCGGCCTGTTCGCTGCAACACGGCCAGCAGATCAAGACCGCGCCCAAGGATCTGTTGCGCGCGGCGGGCTTCGAGGTGGTGGAGCCCGTCGACAGCCATCTGTGCTGTGGCTCGGCGGGGACCTATAACCTGCTGCAACCCGAGATTTCGGCCGAGCTGAAACGGCGCAAGGTCGAGACGCTGGAGGCGCGCGCCCCGCAGGTGATCGCCGCGGGCAATATCGGCTGCATGATCCAGATCGGTTCGGGCACGGCGGTGCCGGTGGTGCATACGGTCGAGTTGCTCGATTGGGCCACCGGCGGGCCAAAACCGCGGGCCTTGGTAAATTTGCCTTAATCTCGCCGCAGCGCCGGGCTAGGGAGGGGGGACGCCTTTGAAGGGACCCGAATGCGCCGCCTGCTTGCCGCCCTGATCCTGAGCCTCGCGCCCGCGCTGTCCGCCGCCGCGTTCGAGAGCAGCCTGAAAACCCTCTCGACCGGCACCGACAGCCGCGGCTGGGAGGCGGTCGGGCGGCTCAACATCGGCACGGACAGCTTTTGCACCGGCACGCTGATCGCGCCCGATCTGGTGCTGACGGCAGGGCATTGCCTCTATGACCGGCGCACCGGCGCGATGGTCGGGGCCGATCAGATCGAGTTCCGCGCGGGCTGGCGCAATGGCCGCGCGGTGGCCTATCGCCGGGCGCGCCGGGCGCTGGCGCATCCCGATTACCGCTATCAGGGGCCCGACCGCTTCGACCGGATCGCCTGGGATCTGGCGCTGATCGAGCTGGAGCAGCCGATCCGCCTGCCCTCGGTCACGCCCTTCGATCTGTCGAAGCCCCCCGCCGAGGGCGATACCGTGGGTGTCGTTTCCTATGCGCATGACCGGGCCGAGGCGCCTGCGCTGCAAAACGCCTGTGAGGTGCTGCAGCGGGACGCGAGCGTGATCTTGATGAATTGCGCGGCCGATTTCGGGTCATCGGGCGCGCCGGTTTTCGCGATGCGCGGCGGGCAACCGCGGATCGTCTCGGTGGTGTCGGCCAAGGCCGAGCTGCGCGGCGAGGGGGTCTCGCTTGGGGCGCTGGTCGAGGGGGTCGCCGATCTGCGCGCCGCGATGGGCAGCCGCACGGCGCCCGCGATCGGCACGGCGCAGGCGCGCACGGGGGCCAATGGCGGGGCGAAATTCCTGCGCCCCTGACCGCGCGTTCCCCCTCTTGAAACGCCGCAGTTCCTTCCCAAATCCATGTCATCGGGGTGCCGCAACGGGCCCCGATGCAACCCGATGCCCGGCCCCCATGGGCGGGCGCAGACCACATCGCTCAAGCGAGGATGACACATGCGTAACTTCGATTTTTCCCCCCTCTATCGCGCCACGGTCGGCTTTGACCGGATCGCCGACCTGATGGATCGCGCGCTGGCCGCCGATGTCGCGCAGCCGACCTATCCCCCCTACAACATTGAGAAAACCGCCGAGAATGCCTATCGCATCTCGGTTGCGGTGGCGGGCTTTGGCTCGGATGAGCTGGCCGTCGAGCTGCGCGAGGGCGCGCTGATCGTCACCGGTAAGAAGGCCGAGGAAACCGAGGCGCGGACCTATCTGCATCGCGGCATCGCGACCCGCGCGTTCGAGCGCCGCTTCGCGCTGGCCGATCACGTCCGCGTGGCGGGCGCGACCCATGCCGATGGCATGCTGCATGTCGATCTGGTGCGCGAGGTGCCCGAGGCGCTGAAACCCCGCCGGATCGAGATCGCCGGGCCTTCGACGCTGGAAGCCAAGGCGGTGGAGACGGTCGAGGGCTGATCCCTTCCCAGGACGGAACCGGGCGCGCGGGGGGACCTCGCGCGCCTTGCCTATCGGCCCTCGCCCAGATCCTCGCGCGCCAGTGCCACCGATTTCAGCACCGCATGGCAGGCGACCCCGGGCGCCAGCCCCAGCGCACCGACCGAGCGCCGGGTGATCCGCGCCAGAAGCGCCTCGCCGGGTCCGAGCGCGACCTGAACCCAGGCGCGGCCCTGCGCATCCTCCTCGATCCGCTGGATGGTGCCGGGCAGGATATTCAGCGCCGAGAGGCCCGCGGGCCGCTCGCGCGACAAGATCACGTCGCTCGCATGCACCCGCAGCCGCACCGCCGTGCCGGGGGTCGCGGGCGCCTCGGTCAGCCAGAGCGGCCCGGCGGCGGTGTCCGCGCGGATCAGGCCATCGGCCTCGGGCCCGGCAATCCGCGCGCCGATCACCGCCCCCGCCTCGGCCGCGCCAAAGAGATCGGCGAGCCCCGGATCGGCGAGCACCGTGGCCGCTGGCCCCGCGGCGCGCATCTGGCCGCGCTCGAGGCAGATGATCGTATCGGCAAGCCGCGCGACCTCGGCCACCGAATGGCTGATGTAGAGCACCGGCAGGCCGGTATCGCGCAGCCGCTCGAGGAAGGGCAGGATCTCGGCCCGGCGCGGCGCATCGAGCGCGGCGAGCGGCTCGTCCATCAACAGCACCCGCGACCGCGACATGAGCGCCCGGCCGATCGCCACCCGCGCCTTTTCCCCACCCGACAGCGTCGCGGGGCGGCGGCCAAGCAGCGCGCCGATGCCGAGCATCTCGACCACCTTGGCAAAGTCGGGCCCGGTTGCGTCGCGCGGTGCATAGCGCGCGCCGAACATCAGGTTCGCCCGCACGTCGAGATGCGGGAACAGCCGCGCCTCCTGAAAGACATAGCCGATGCGGCGGCGGTGCGGCGGCACGCAGACCCCGGCGGCGGTGTCCAGCAGCACCGCGCCCCCCGCCACCACCCGGCCGCGATCGGGGCGCGCAAGCCCCGAAACCGCATTCACGACCGTGGTCTTGCCCGCGCCGGAGGCGCCAAACAGCGCAGTGACCCCCGCGGGCGCCTCGAAGGCGATATCAAGCGAAAAGCCCGGGAAGGTCTGGGTCAGGGCGACCTTCAGCATCAGGCCTCCCCCCGGATGCGGGCGGCGATCCGGCGCGAGACCAGTTCCGAGGCGAAGAGCGCCGCCAGCGCCACCGCGACGGAAATCGCGGCCAGCCGCGCGGCGATCGGCTCCTCGCCCGGGACCTGCAGCGCGGTATAGATCGCGGCGGGCAGGGTGCGGGTCTGGCCGGGGATGTTGGAAACAAAGGTAATCGTGGCGCCGAATTCGCCCATCGCCTTGGCGAAGGCGAGGATGGCGCCGGCGATCACCCCGGGCAGGATCAGGGGCAGCGTGACGCGCGCAAACACCGCGATGCGCGCGGCGCCAAGCGTCGCCGCCGCCGCCTCAAGCCGCGGATCGACCGCCTCGATGGCCAGCCGCATCGCCCGCAACATCAGCGGAAAGCCCATGATCGCCGCCGCCAGCGCCGCCCCCGTCCAGCGGAAGGCAAAGACAAGCCCAAAGGCCTGATCGAGGAACGCGCCCACCGGGCCCTTGCGCCCAAAGGTCAGGAGCAGCGCATAGCCCGTCACCACCGGCGGCAGGATCAGCGGCAGATGCACCAGCGCATTGACCGCGCCCACCAGCTACCCGCGCCCGCGCGCCAGCCACAGCGCCACCGCCAGCCCGAATGGCAGCGAGGCGAGGACCGCCACGCCGGAAACCTTGAGCGAGAGGGTGAGCGCGGCAAGCTCGGCGGGGCTGAGGGGGCTCATTCGGCGGCTTTCACCGTGAAGCCCTGCGCCTCGAACACCGCCGCGGCGGCCGGGGTGCCGAGATAGTCGAGCAGCGCCTGCGCGGCCTCGGGGGCGGGGGCGTCCTTGAGGATCGCCACCGGATAGGTGATCGGCGGATGGCTCTCGGCCGGGAAGGTCGCGGCGATATGCACGCGCGGCTCGGCCGCGGCATCGGTCGCATAGACGATGCCGAAGGGCGCCTCGCCGGTCGCCACCAGCGCAAGCGCCGCGCGCACGTTGTCGACCTCGGCCACCTGCGGGGCGAGCGCGTCCCAGAGGCCCAGATGGGTCAGCGCGGCCTTGCCATACTGGCCCGCGGGCACCGCATCGACCAGCGCCATCGCCAGATGCTCGGTTCCGAGCCGCGCGGGCAGATCGGCGGGCGCCACCTCGCCCGGCGCGCTCGCCACCAGCACGAGCGTATTGCCCAGCAGGTCGCGCCGGGTGCCCTCGGCCAGCGCGCCCTCGGCCTCGGCCGTATCCATCCAGTCGGTCGAGGCCGAGATGAAAAGATCGGCGGGCGCGCCCGCGATGATCTGCTTGGCCAGCGCCGAGCTGCCCGCGTAGGAGATCACCGTAGTATGGCCGGTCTCGGCCTGCCAGTCGGTCGCGATCTGGTCGAGCGCGGTTTTCATCGAGGCGGCGGCGAAGATCGTGACCTCTTCGGCGGCGGCGCTGAGCGGCAGCAGCGGCAGGGCGGCGAGAAGGATCGGGGCGAAGGGGCGCATGGGAACTCCTGGCGATATGTTTTGCCAGACATAACAGGCGGCGGGGCGGCGCGGCAATCGGTTATTTCTGGTCGGACATATCGGGGGGTGTCTCGCGCACCAGCGCGCCGATGGTGGCGATTTCCTCCGCGCCGGCCTCGGCCAGCCGCGCCATCAGCGCGCGATAGGCGGCGAGCACCCGTTCCCCGGCCTCGGTCAGCCC
>JACXUS010000170.1 GCA_014763785.1 Sphingomonadales bacterium
GCCCCACAACAACGCCAACGCCCTGTCCGACCGCCCCGAGGTGCTGACCCGCCCCAAGCTGGAAGGCGGCCGCCGCTTCGTGATGAAGAGCGATTTCACCGCCGCGGGCGATCAGCCGACCGCAATCGCCGAACTGTCGAGCGGGGTTCTGGCCGGGGACCGCGATCAGGTGCTGCTCGGCGCGACCGGCACCGGCAAGACCTTCACCATGGCCAAGGTGATCGAAGAGACCCAGCGCCCGGCGATCATCCTTGCGCCCAACAAGACGCTTGCCGCGCAATTATACGGCGAATTCAAGGGCTTCTTCCCCGACAATGCGGTGGAATATTTCGTAAGCTATTACGATTACTATCAGCCCGAGGCCTATGTGCCGCGCTCGGACACCTATATCGAGAAGGAAAGCCAGATCAACGAGCAGATCGACCGGATGCGCCACTCGGCGACCCGGGCGCTGCTCGAACGCGACGATGTGATCATCGTGGCCTCGGTGTCCTGCATCTACGGCATCGGCTCGGTCGAGACCTATTCGGCGATGACGCAGGATATGACGGTCGGGCAGCTTTACGACCAGCGCAAGTTTCTGGCCGATCTGGTGGCCCAGCAGTACAAGCGCCTCGATGCGGCCTTCCAGCGCGGCGCGTTCCGGGTCAAGGGCGATACCGTGGACCTGTGGCCCGCGCACCTCGAAGACCGCGCCTGGCGCTTTAGCTTCTTCGGGGAAGATCTTGAATCGATTGTCGAATTCGATCCGCTGACGGGGCAGAAAACCGACAGTTTCGAGCAGATCCGGATCTATGCGAACAGCCACTATGTGACCCCGCGCCCGACGCTGCAGCAGGCGACGAAACAGATCCGGGTGGAGCTCGCGCAGCGGCTGAAACAGTTCAACGACGAGGGCAAGCTGCTCGAGGCGCAGCGGCTGGAACAACGCACGAATTTCGATCTGGAGATGCTCGAGGCGACCGGGGTCTGCAACGGGATCGAGAACTATTCGCGCTATCTGACCGGGCGCGCGCCGGGTGAGCCGCCGCCTACGCTGTTTGAATTCATCCCCGACAATGCCATTGTTTTTGCTGACGAATCCCATGTCACCGTGCCGCAGATCGGCGGCATGTATCGGGGCGACTATCGGCGGAAATTCACGCTGGCCGAGCACGGTTTCCGCCTGCCCAGCTGCATGGACAACCGCCCGCTGAAATTCGAGGAATGGGATGCGATGCGGCCGCAATCGGTCTTCGTCTCCGCCACCCCCGCCAATTGGGAGATGGAGCAAGCCGGCGGCGTTTTCACCGAACAGGTGATCCGCCCGACCGGCCTGCTCGACCCGGTGATCGAGATCCGCCCGGTCGAGACCCAGGTCGATGACCTGCTGGACGAGATCCGCAAGGTTGCGGCGCGCGGGTTGCGGGTGCTCTGCACCACGCTGACCAAGCGCATGGCCGAGGATCTGACCGAATATCTGCACGAACAGGGCGTGCGCGTGCGCTATATGCACAGCGATATCGACACGATCGAACGCATTGAAATCCTGAGAGATTTGCGGCTTGGCGCCTTTGACGTGCTGATCGGGATCAACCTCTTGCGCGAGGGGCTCGATATCCCGGAATGCGGGCTGGTGGCGATTCTGGACGCGGACAAGGAAGGCTTCCTGCGCTCGGAAACTTCGCTCATCCAGACCATCGGGCGGGCCGCGCGCAATGCCGACGGCCGGGTGATCATGTATGCCGACAAGATCACCGGCTCGATGCAGCGCGCGATGGATGAAACCGACCGCCGCCGCGCCAAGCAGATGGCCTATAACGAGGCCCACGGCATCACGCCGCAGACCGTGCGCAAGAATGTCGAGGATGTTCTGGCCGGTCTGTGGCAGGGCGACACGGATATGAGCCGCGTCACCGCAAATGTTGAAAAAGTGCAAGTCGGCGCCAATCTGGCGGCCCATCTGGACGATCTTCGGTTGAAAATGCGCAAGGCGGCGGAGAACCTCGAATTCGAGGAAGCGGCCCGGATGCGCGACGAAATCAAGCGGCTGGAGGCGGTCGAACTGGCCGTGGCCGAGGACCCGCTCGCCCGGCAATCGGCCGTCGAGGAGGCGGCCGAGGCCGCCGTCAGCGCGCGGGGCCGCTCGACCGCCGGGCGGCCGGGGCAACGCGGCGGGGTGAAGCGGCGCAAGGGACGCTAGGCCGCGCCGCGATCTTGCGGCAGAATGGGGCAGGTTTGACGGAAGGACGCATGTTCAGGATCGCATTCGACGCCCGGCTGTGCCGCGAGGAAGAGGGGTGTTACGACCTCTTGGGCCACAGCACACCCGATCTGCATTTCTACCTGTCGCTGCGCGACGACGTGCCGGTGACCGAGGAGGGCGGGCGCAAACCGCTCGACTGCCTGCTGCGGATCGAGCGCAAGCTGCATGACCGGATCAAGATTTCCTACCCGGTCGCGGGCTTCGAGGACCGCTTCCGCGCCGATCTGTTCACCGCGCTGAAACTGACCGAGGCCGAGCGCCGCAGCCTCGCCCCTGCGCCCGCGCTGCTGGCGATCTGCGCCCGCCCGATCCGGGATTTTCACCCCGATTTGCACCGCTCGGCGCTGATCGACCTGACCCCCTATTACGAGGCGGGCGGCGTCTTCAACGCGATCAGCTTCGGCACCCGGCTTTCGGCGCTGCGCCAGATCATCGAGGACCGCGGCGATCTCTTCACCGCGCTCGCCCCCGAAAAACCGCGCGGCCCCGACTGGTCCGAGGCGATCACCGCGCGGGTCGGGATCAAGGGGGTCTCGGTCGATCTCAAGGCGCTCTACAAGCTGTGGCGCGGCCGCCCGAAGGGCTGAGCCCTTACTTCCCCGGCTCGACCACCGTCAGCCCCAGCATCCGCCAGGCCTGCATCCCGCCGCGGTAATAGAAGATCTTCTCGGCCGGGAAGCCCGCCTCGATCATCCGGCGCGCGGCGGTGGGCGACTGGCCGCACCACGGCCCGTTGCAGTAAAGCGCGGCCGATTTCACCCCCGGGACGGTGCAGTCGAAGCCCTCGAAATCGGGCTCGCAGCCCAGTTCGCCCAGCCGGTCGGCGGCCTCGGTATAGGGCACGTTGATCGCGCCGGGGATCGCGCCGCCCTGAAAATCGGGGGGCACGCGGCCGTCGATCACCACCACCTCGGGGTTTTGCAGGAAGCCGAGCATCTCGAGCTCGCCCACCGGGGTGACGCCCGGGGCGGGCACCATCGGCTGGATGCAGAAATTCGGGCAGGCGCGCGAGGTGCGGGCCCATTCGCCCGAGAGCTCATGCGCCTGATCCTGGATGCGGCTGATCTCGACCGAGCCCGCGGCGGTCTCGACGGTGACCGAGGCGATCTCGGGGGTGATGTTGACGCCCTCGGCCAGAACGGGCGCGGCGGCAATCAGGGCGCAGGCCAGCAGGGCCGCGGAAACGGTGCGAAAATGGTTCATGATCTCTCTCCCTTTGCGGCAGGATAGCCGAGACGCCCTTTGAAACAAGCCCCGAGGGGGCGCGCGGCCCTAGTGCAGGGCCGGGGCCGACCGAGGGGAAACAACGGCGGGCGCGGCACGCCCGCGCCGGCGCAGATCGCGGTGCAGCGAGGAAAACGGCCAATCCTCGGGGTGGCGGGCCAGCCCCGCGCGCACCGGCGCATCCCAGATCGCCGCCAGCGCGCGGTTGCGGGCATCGGGCGTGTCGAGCGGCTGGATCGTGATTTCCTCGGCCCAGAGCGGCGCGACATGCGGCGCGGCCTGCCCCGCGAAGGCCGCGCGGAACCCGCGCCAGCGCGGCATCACCTCGAGCCCCGGCGCGATCGACAACAGCGCCATCATCCGCCCCGGCAGCACCACGACCGCATCGGCGCGCAGCCCGGGCGCCACCATCCAATCGGCCCAAAGCCTGCGCAACAGGCCGATTTCCTGCGTCAAAAGGGCCGTATCGGGCGCCGCAAGGCGCAGCGTATAGAGGCGCGAGACCCCGGGGAGATTCGGTTGAGCGAGCAGCATGGGCCAAGGCTGCGCCCGGATGGTTAACAAATCCTGAATCGTCCCGGCGCGCGGCCGCTCAGACCGCCAGCGCCGCCATCAGCGCATCGAGCTCGGCCGCCGCGGGGCCCTTGCGCACGGCTTCCAGCACGCCCAGCCCCTGCCCCATCGTCTCGGCATAGACCACGCGATGCGCGAGCGGCGCATCGACGAATTCGCCCTCGAGCTGCTCGGCGGCGGCGCGCACCTCCGCATCGAGCCGGGTGCCGCGCTTGATCCGGTTCAGGATGATCTTCGGCCGCTTGCCCTCGCGCCGGGCCAGATCGAGCACCCCTTCTGTGGCCCAGAGATCGACCAGCGAGGCCGAGATCGGCACCAGGATCACATCGGCCTCGCGCAGCGCCGGGCGCAGGTCGCTGTCGACCTTGGGCGGCGTGTCGATGATCACCACATCGTAATGTTTCTTGAGCTTTTCGCATTCATAGCTGACGCCCCAGGCCGAAGAGGTGGAAAATTCCACCCCCGCCTCGCCCAGCCGCTCGCGCCGCGCCATGAACCAGCGCCCCAGCGAGCCTTGCGGATCGGTATCCAGAAGCGCAACCGAGCGCCCCGATTGCAGCACCGCCACCGCCAGATTGACCGCGAGCGTGGTTTTGCCCGCCCCGCCCTTCTGCTGGGCCACCGTGATCACCCGTCCCGACATCTCACCCCCTGACTGACCCCGGCCATGCCGCAGCGCAGCATAGACCAAGTCGTTTGCAAATGCACGTCTTTCAGGCGGCTTGCGCGCGATCAAGGCGCGGATGGGCGATCCGTGCTATCCAAGTCCCGGAGCGCGCCCCATGGCAACCGAGGAGGAGACCATGAGCGAAACCGTTGCGACCCTCGCCCTCGAACGCGGCAACCAGAGCATGGTGGTCAATATCGACCTGCGCTATGTCGTGGTGCAGGGCAAAGATTATGTCGTCTATAACTGGCGTGTGCGGCCCTTCGGCCCGGAAGGGCTGTTGCCCTTCGACGGCGGTCAGGCACTGATCGGGCCCGATCCGACCCGTCCGCCGGGGGTGCGCAAGGACTGGCACGTGATCTGTTTGCTGGTGCCCTCGACGGCCAATGCGCTTGGCGTCACCTATGAGGATCTGCTGGCCGGCGAGCTGCCCGCGGCGAAGATCCTTGCCCGCATCCTGCTGCCGCACAAGGTCATGCTGGGCGATCTGCCCGCCGATGGCAACGGCCGCCCGATCAGTGTCGACGGCGATCTGATCCTGCGCACCGGCCCCTCGCGCGGCTGGGCGGGCGAGGGCTGGCGCAACAACAACACCGCGGTGCTGAAGTGACCCGCGACCACCCCGCCCGGGCGCGCGCCGCGGCCTAGAACGCCGCCGCGACCTCATACATCACCGGCTCGAAGCTGCGGCAGAGCGTGGCGATATGGCGGTTGCGGCGGATCATCTCGGGGCTGCGCAGCATCGCCTGATAATCGCCGCGCTGTGCCCATTTGGAATAGGTGGCGATCCGGGTCTGGGCATCGTTCATATGCAGCCCCGCGCCGATGAAGCCGGGCTGCTTGGTGATGCACTCGGCATAGGCCTCCTGCAGGGCCTCCATCAGCTCGGTCGCGGTGGCGGGTGTCATCTCGAAGGTGCAGATCACGGTCTGCCCGGCGAAATCGCTGGTGATCTCGGTCATCGCTCTGGTCCTCCCGATCCATGGCTCGACGGGTCCATGCTGGCACGTCGCGGTGCGAAAATCACGCGCAATCGGCTAGAGGGTCAGCGTGGCGATCCCCGGCACGGCGAAGATCAGCGCGACACGGATCAGATCGGCCGCCACGAACCAGATCACCGCGCGCCATGTGGCGGCCAGCGGCACCGTCTCGTCTATCGCATTGATCACGAAGAGGTTCAGCCCGACGGGCGGGGTGATCAGCCCAACCTCGACCACGATCAGCACAAGCACGCCAAACCAGATCGCCGCAGCCTCGGGCGGCAGGCCGAAGTCGAGCCCGGCAAAGATCGGCCAGAAGGTCGGGATCGTCAGCAAGATCATCGAGAGGCTGTCCATGAAGCAGCCAAGGATGAGATAAAAGACCAGCATCGCCGCCAGCACCGCCAGCGGTGGCAGCCCCGCGCCGGTGACCAGTTCGGCCAGCTCCTGCGGCACCCGGGTCATGCCGAGAAAGCCGTTGTAGACCGCAGCGCCAAAGAGGATGAAGAAGATCATCCCCGTCGCCTCGGCCGTCGCCATCAGCGCCCGCCACAGCCCCCC
>JACXUS010000474.1 GCA_014763785.1 Sphingomonadales bacterium
TGAGCATTGGCGTCACCCGCTCGGCCCCTTTCAGCAGGCAGGCGGCAAGGCTGGCCAGTAGCATCTCGGCCGGGTTGAAGGCATCGTCACGCCCGGCCAGGTCGGTGTCGAGCACCAGACGCGCTGCCTTCGTCTCGGCCTCCGAGCCATGGCTGTCGATGCGGCGGGCGGTGATGCGATACTCCAGCATCACTCCCACTCCATTTCCTCGAAAGTCGCCTGCGCGTTGCGGCCGGCGAGGCTGTCAAACTGCTCGAGGTAGGTCCAGTTCGACTGGTCGATGGCCGGCGCCTCCATGATGTCGCCACCGTTCTCGATCAAGGCCCCGATCTGCGTGCGCAAGTTCACAAGGTAGTCGTAGGTGTCGCGCGTGGCCTTGGCCAGATCGGTCGCGTGGCCATGTCCTGGCACAATGTGGGCGGGGTCAAATGCCGCCATGGCCTCGAACACAGCGATCCAGCTGTCAGTGTCGCGGGCCGGGCCATTGCCAAGGATACGATCCACATAGACGATATCGCCAGTGAACATCACGTCGCGCTCGTCCAGCCAGACGAAGCTGTCGCCCGGCGTATGGGCCGCGCCGCGATGCATGATCTCGAAGGTGAGGCCTCCGAACTCGAGCGTGTAATCGGTCTCAAAGGTCACATCGGCATAGGCCGGTTCGGTCCCGTCCAGCCCTTTGCCCAGAAACTGCGACAGTGCGATCATGTGGTCGTCGGCGCGGGCGCGATGATCTTCGACCGCGTCTGCCGAGGCGATCACCGTGGCGCCCTGTGCCTGCCAGTAGCCGTTGCCGAGCCACCGGTGATCCTGCCCGCCTGTGTCGATCACGTATTTCACCGGCTGGTCGGTGACGGTGCGGATGGCGGCGTGCAGCATCTCGGCCCCCTGCCAGGACCCGCCCGGATCCATCAGCACCGCCCCCTCGGGCGTCACGACCAGTCCGAAGGTGGCGTTGTTGGCGAGGTTTTCCGAGCTGCGCTGTTCCAGCGGGCCGACGATGGCCCAGACATCCTGTGCGACAGGCTGGACCTCGAGGACATCCGCAAGGGCGGCGGTCGGCACGAAAAGGGCGGCGGCGACCAGAGCGCGGATCATGCGCGGAGCCAGCCTTCGAGCTTTGCCGCGTCCGGCAGGCCGCCCGAGTGGACAAGCTTGCCGTCGATGGAAATGCCGGGCGTGGACATGACGCCCGCCATGGCGATGGATTTGGCGTCGGTCACCTTTTCGACCTCGACCGCGACGCCGAGCTTTGCGGCGGCCTCCTTGACCATGGCTTCGGTCGTCTCGCAGCGCTTGCAGCCGGGGCCGTAGACTTTAACGGTTTTCATGGGACTATCCTTTCGCGGATCAGAAGATGAGGTTGAACAGGAAGCCGACGGCAAGGATGCCGCT
>JACXUS010000171.1 GCA_014763785.1 Sphingomonadales bacterium
TGCCCGATCCGCGTTGAACCGCGCCCACGACCCCCCATATACCTCGCATGATCCGGTTCCTGCCCCTCCTTCTGATCATCGGTTACGGCCTCGTGCTGTGGCATTTCTCGGCGCGCGCGCTCAAGCGCCAGCTCGATACCAAGTCGCGCCGCCTGAACGATACCGCGCTGACCCCGCTTCTGGACCGCCTCGCCGCGGCGCTCGACGTGCCCCGGGTCGAGGTCCATGTCTATGAAATCGAGCCGATCAACGGCCTTGCCGCCCCCGATGGCCGGGTCTTCATCACCGAAGGTTTCATGAAGAAATACCGCGCGGGCGAGGTCACGGCCGAGGAAATCACCTCGGTCATCGCGCATGAGCTGGGCCATGTCGCGCGCGGCCATGCAAGGCGGCGGATGATCGACTTCTCCGGGCAGAATGCGCTGCGGGTGGTGCTGGCCTCGCTGATCGGGCGCTTCGTGCCGTTCATCGGCATCTGGATCGCGAACCTCGTGACCACGGCGCTGGCCGCGCGGCTCAGCCAGCGCGACGAATTCGAGGCGGATGAATTCGCCTCGGCGCTGCTGATCAAGGCGGGGATCGGGGTCGGCCCGCAGATCTCGCTGTTTCGCAAGCTCGACGCGCTGTCCACGCGGCAGGCGGGGGCGGCGCCGGGCGCGGGCGTGCCCGCCTGGCTGCTGACCCATCCGAAAACCCCGCGCCGAATCGCCGCAATCGAGGCCAATGCCGCGCGCTGGGTCGCATAACCCCTTACGCCCGCGGCGCAATTCCTCTAGGCTGGCGGCAAGCGAGGGGTCATGAGCACCACAGGGTTTCAATCGGTTCGGCGCCGCCGGGTGTTCTACATCCCCGGTTATGACCCGATTCACCCCCGCCGCTATCGCGAGCTTTACCGCAAGGAAGGCGCCGCGCAGGCCGCGATTTCGGGCTATGAGATCGCGCTGGCCGCGAAGCGCGCAGGCGGGCCCTATGGCTGGCATGTGACCTCCGAACAGGACGGCCAGCGGGTCGAGACCGATGTCGAGGTGCTGATCTGGTCCGATATCGTGCGCGACAGCATGGGCGCGGGGATCGTGGCGACCTATGGGCAGCTCATCCGCACCGCCTGGACCTATATCGCCTCGGGCGCGATCCTGCGGCTGGCGCGGCTGCGCAAGGGGCCGACGATCGCGGCGCTCTATCCGATCGTGGCGCTGATCCTGCAAGCGGGGATCGGCGCGCTGGCGGGCTGGGCGCTGGCGGCGCTGGTGCTGGCACTGCTGCCCGATTTTCCGTTCGACGGGCTTGCGGGCGCGGCGCTGGCGGCGGGCGTTCTGGCGGCAAGCCTGCGCTGGTTTCGCCGCCACGACGGGCGCTTCTACGCCTATTACCTGATGCATGATTATGCCTTCAGCGCGCGCTGGGGCGGGGCCAATCCGCCCGCGCTGGAAACCCGGATGACCGAATTTCGCGCCAGTATCGCGCAGGCCCTGACCGAGGATTGGGACGAGGTTCTGGTGATCGGCCATTCCTCGGGCGCGCATCTGGCGATCTCGATCCTTGCCGATCTGATCCGCGACCTGCCCCCATCATCTGTGCAAAAATATCCCGGGGAGTCATGGCCCCGCCATGACGGGGCAGAGCCCCCCGCGACGCCCACCACCGGCGCCGCCCTGTCGTTTCTCTCTCTGGGGCAGGTCGTGCCGATGGTCAGCTATCTGCCCCGTGCAACCCGCCTGCGCGGCGATCTGCGCTACCTCTCGACGCGGCCCGAACTGACCTGGGTCGATGTGACCGCGCCGGGGGACGGCTGCGCCTTTGCGCTCTGCGATCCGGTCGCGGTCTCGGGCGTCGCTCCGCCCGATCAGCGCCACCCGCTGATCCTGTCGGCGGCCTTCACCCAGACGCTGACGCCGGAAACCTGGGCCAGGCTGCGCTGGCGCTTCTTCCGGCTGCATTTCCAATATCTCTGCGCCTTCGACCGCCCGGGCGATTACGACTATTTCCGCATCACTGCGGGGCCGCTGACGCTGGCCGAGCGCTATGCCGGGCGTGGCCATTCGAAAAGCCGGATCACCCGCGCCGCGAACCGCTTCACCGACACATGACCGACCTGCCCCCCAAACCGCCCGCGCGCCCCGATCGCGTCAGCCTCTGGCGCTATTTCCGGCTCTTCCGGCAAGATATCCTCTCGGCCCAGCCCGCGCGCCTCTATCGCGCCTGGATGGCCGAGTTCCGCACCCCGTTCTTCCGGTCGTATCTGTGCAACGACCCCGATCTGATCGACACCGTCCTGCGCGCGCGGCCCCGCGATTTCCCGAAATCCGAGCGGATCCGCGAGGGCCTCGCACCGCTGCTGCGCAACAGCGTCTTTCTGACCAATGGCGAGGCTTGGGCGCGCCAACGCCGGATCATCGACCCCGCCTTCGAGGGCGGACGGCTGCGCGACACCTTCCCCGCGATGTGGGATGCGGGGGTCGATTGCGTCGAGCGCCTGCGTCTGAAGATCGGCGCAGAACCCCTTGAAATCGAGGCGGAAACCTCGCATGCCGCGGCGGATGTGATCTTCCGAACCCTGTTCTCGATCCCGATTGCGGATGCCACCGCACAGGCGGTCTTTGCCGAATTCAAGGCGCATCAGCGCTCCTCCCCGGTGGTCAATCTCGGCGCGCTCCTGCCGCTGCCGCGCTGGGTTCCGCGCCTGCACAGCCGCGCCACCAAGCGCACCGCCACCCGCATCCGCGCGCTGATCGAGGGCCTCACCACCGCCCGTGCCGCCGAGATCGCCGCCGGCACCGCGCCCGACGATCTCGCGACCAAGATCATGACCACCCCCGACCCCGAAACCGGCGAGACCTTCGGCACCGCCGAAATGGTCGATCAGGTCGCGATCTTCTTTCTGGCGGGGCATGAGACCTCGGCCTCGGCGCTGGCCTGGGCGCTTTACCTGCTGGCGACCCACCCCGAGTGGCAAGACCGGATCGCGGCCGAAGCCGCCACCGAGATCGGCGCCGAAATTCCTTATTTTTCAATCCTCAACAGGCTGAAGTTAAGTCGCGCCGCGTTCCGCGAGGCGATGCGGCTTTACCCGCCCGTGCCGATGATGGTGCGCGAGGCGACCCGCCCCGAAACCTTCCGCGCCCGCGCGGTCTGCCCGCAGGCGCAGATCGTGCTGAGCCCCTGGCACCTGCACCGCCACGAACGGATCTGGGACAACCCGGACGCCTTCGACCCCGCCCGCTGGGAGACCGAGAACGGCCGCGACGGCCTGCGCCGCGCCTATATCCCGTTCTCGGCCGGCCCCCGGGTCTGCCCCGGCGCGGGCTTTGCCATGGCCGAGGGGCCGCTTCTGCTGTCGATGATCACCCGCGCCTTCCGCATTACCCCGGTGCCGGGCCGCGCGCCAGTGCCGGTTGCGCATCTGACGGTGCGCGGGCGCGACGGGATCTGGCTGAAACTGACGCCGCGCTGAAGGCTGGCCGCCGGGGGTTCCACCCCCGGACCCCCGGGATATTTGAAGCAAGATGAAACACCGCGCTTTCATCTTGCCCTAAATATCCCCCGGGGGTCCGGGGGCAGGATGCCCCCGGCGCTCAGAGCCCGTAGATCGCGCTGAATTTCGCCTCGAGATAATCCAGAAGCGGGCCTTCGTCGGGCGCAAAGCCGCAGGCGTGTTCGATGGTCGCGCGCGGGCTGCGCAGGCCGCCGAAGCGTTGCAGCCTGGCGTGCAGCCAGTCGGTCGCGGGTTTCGCCGAACCTTCGGCCAGCGCCGCATCGAGCCCCGGCAGATCGGCGCGCAGCGCCTGATGCAGGCAGCCCGCATAGACATTCCCCAGCGCATAGGTCGGGAAATAGCCGAAAAGCCCCACCGACCAATGCACATCCTGCAAGAACCCCTGCGAGGGGCGCGTGACCGCGACGCCGAAATCGGCGGCAAAGCGCGCATTCCAGGCTGCTTCCAGGTCGGCGACCTCGAGGCGGCCCGCGATCAGGTCGCGCTCCAGATCGAAGCGCATCATGATATGCAGGTTGTACTGCAGCTCGTCGGCCTCGGTGCGGATGAAGCCGGGCGCGACGCGGTTCACCACCGCATGGAAGGTCTCGGGATCTGCAATGCCGAAATCGCCGAAGGTGTCGATCATCCGGCCATGCAGCCAGCCGGTAAACGCGGCCGAGCGGCCAAGCTGGTTTTCATAGATCCGGCTCTGGCTTTCATGCACCCCCATCGACACGCCCCGGCCAAGCGGCGTGAAGGCATGCTCGGCGTCAATGCCCAGCTCATAGCAGGCGTGCCCGACCTCGTGGATCGTCGAATAGAGGCAGTTGAACGGCTCGCGCTCGACCACGCGGGTGGTGATGCGCACGTCCGAGCCCGACCCCGAGGAGAACGGATGCACCGCCAGATCCATCCGCCCCCGCGTCCAGTCATAGCCAAAGGCCGAGGCCGCGATCCGCGCCAGCCGCAATTGCGCCGCCTCGGGGAAGATGTGATCGAGCACCGGAACCTGACGATCGGCGCCCAGAACCCGCTCGCGCAGCGCGACCAGCCGCGGCCGCATCCGGTCGAACATCGCGCCAAGCTCGGCCGCGGTGGCGCCGGGCTCGTAATCGTCGAGCAGCGCGTCATAGCGGTCGCCGTCGGAGAGGCAATCGGCCTCTTCGCGTTTCAATCGCACGACCTCTTCCAGCGTCGGCAGGAAGGCCGAAGGGTCCTCGGCCGCGCGCGCCTCGGCCCAGATGCCTTGGCTAAGCGAGGTCAGCCGCGCCAGTTCCGCCGCGAGCCGCGCGGGGATGCGGGTGTTGCGGTTGTAGCTGCGCGCGATCAGGTCGAGCGCCCGGGCGCCCGCCTCGGTGGTGGCCTCGGCGCGCGCGAGCCAATCCTCGATCCGCGGATCGGTGCGCCGCGCATGCAGCACCCCTTCCAGCGCGCCGATCTCCTCGGCGCGCTGATCGGCGGCGCCGCGGGGCATCACGGTTTCCTGATCCCAGCCCAGACGCTCGGCGATATGGCTGAGCGCCTCGGTCTCGCGTTGAAAGGCGATGAGTTCCTGAAAGGCTGTCATTTCGACCCCCGGATGGATTGGATGATGGGATAGCGCGCATAATGGCGCGCGCGCAGGATCAGCACGAAAAGCACGATCGCGCCGATCTGATGGGCAAGGCCGAGGCCCATGGGCGCGGCATGCATCACCGTGACGATGCCAAGCGCCATCTGCATCAGCGCCGCGGCGCCCATCCAGGCGAAGGCCATCTGCGTGACCGGCTGCGCCGAGCGGCGGCCGCGCACCGCCGCGACCAGCGCGAGGATCACCACGAGATAGCCGGTGATACGGTGAATGAACTGCACCAGCGCCGGGTTCTCGAAGAAATTGGTCCAGAGCGGCGTCAGATCAAAGGCCTCGGCGGGGAAGAATTGCCCCGCCATCAGCGGCCAGTCGATATAGCTGCGCCCCGCGTCGATGCCGGCCACCAGCGCGCCCAGCAGGATCTGCACGAAGGTCAGATGCATCACCCCCGTCGCCATGCCGAAAAGCTTCGGCTCGGCCAGACGGCGGGCCTGCAAAAGCTGCGCCTCGCTCCGCGACAGCGCGAGCACATACCACGCGATCAGCCCGAGGATCGCAAAGCCAAGCCCCAGATGTACCGCGAGCCGATAGGAGGCAACCGAGGTCATCTCGCCCGTCAGCCCCGAGGCCACCATCCACCAGCCAATCGCCCCCTGCGCGCCGCCTAGCACGCCAAGCCCCAGAAGCCGCGGCGTCCAGCCCGGCGGGATGCGCTTGCTCAGCGCGAAAAAGGCAAATCCCGCAGCCCAGACAAGGCCGATCACCCGGCCAAGCTGCCGATGCCCCCATTCCCACCAATAGATCGTCTTGAACTCGGCCAGCGCCATGTCGGGGTTCATCAGCCGCGCCTGGGGGCTGGCCTGATATTTCGTGAATTCCGCCTGCCAGTCGGCCTCGGACAGCGGCGGCAGCGCGCCGGTGACCGGGCGCCATTCGGTGATCGACAGCCCCGCATCCGAGAGCCGCGTGGCGCCCCCCACCGCGATCATCGTCGCGACCAGAACGAAAAGCGCGATCAGCCAGCCCCGGATCGCGGCGCGCGCGCCCTTGGGCCGGGCGTCGATCAGCCCGCCCGCGGGGCTGACCTGCCGCTGCGGCTCGGCCGCGCCCACCTCTTCGAAAATGCTGCGCTTCTTGCTCATCGGGGCCTCCCTCATCGGGGCTGACACTAGGCGCGGGGG
>JACXUS010000475.1 GCA_014763785.1 Sphingomonadales bacterium
TCCCCCGCCAGTCCGCCAAGGTCCGCCCCGCGATCCCTGCATCGCTGAACAGCGCCTGTGGGCTCGCATGGGTTTCTGTGCGCCGATTCGATGCTATCTTCAGGGAAACCCAAACCCCGGAGGACCCGATGAGCTGGAACCCGCTGCTCGACGCCACGATCCCGATCGGCGATGATGTCGATGCGATCGAAACCGTCATTGTGCCCCGCGCCCGCGATCTGGGCGGCTTCGAGGTGCGCCGCGCGCTGCCCGCGGCGAAACGCCAGATGGTCGGGCCGTTCATCTTCTTCGACCAGATGGGGCCCGTCGAATTCCTGAGCGGGCAGGGCATCGACGTGCGCCCGCATCCGCATATTGGCCTGGCCACCATCACCTATCTCTTCGACGGGCGCCTGCACCACCGCGACAGCCTCGGCTCGGATCAGTGGATCACCCCGGGCGCGGTGAACTGGATGACCGCGGGCCATGGCATCACCCATTCGGAACGCACCGACGGGCCGGAACGCGCGACCGGGCACCGGCTCTCGGGGGTGCAGCTCTGGGCCGCGCTGCCCGAGGCGGTGGAAGAGGGCGCCCCCGGCTTCACCCATTCCGCGGCCGAGGCCCAGCCGGTTCTTGAGGGCGAGGGCAAGCAGGTGCGCCTGATCCTCGGCGAGGCCTAGGGCGCGCGCACGCCGCTCGCGCTGCCCTCGGAGATGGTCGCCGCCGATGCGCAGCTCGCGCCCGGCGCCGCGCTGCCGCTGCCCGACAATCACGAAGACCGCGCGGTCTATGTGCTTTCAGGCGAGATCAGCGTGGCGGGGCAGGTCTTCGAACCCGGGCGTCTGCTGGTCTTCCGCCCCGGCGACCGGCTCGCGGTGCGCGCAGGCGCTGCGGGGGCGCGGCTGATGGTGCTGGGCGGCGCGACGCTCGGGGGCCCGCGCTATATCTGGTGGAATTTCGTGGCCTCCTCGCGCGAGAAGATCGAGGCCGCCAAGGAGGCCTGGCGCGCGGGCGACTGGGCGCATGGCCGCTTCAAGCTGCCCCCCAATGACGACGCGGAATTCATCCCCGCGCCCGCGCAATAAATTCTTGCCTCCGGCGGGAGTATTTGCGCCAAGAAGAAACCAAGGCCCCCCATCAACACCTTGTTTCTTCTTGGAAAAAATACTCCCGCCGGAGGCGCTCGCGCCCGCAGGGCGCGCCCCCGCATCCGCCCCGCGCGCAGACCGCGCGGAAATTGCGAAACTTTTCTCACCACCCCGCTTGACGGCGCCGCGCGGCCCCCGTAATACGCACCCCACGCCCGGATGGCGATCCGGAGTGGAGAATGGGCGGTTGTAGCTCAGTTGGTTAGAGTACCGGCCTGTCACGCCGGGGGTCGCGGGTTCGAGCCCCGTCAACCGCGCCAC
>JACXUS010000476.1 GCA_014763785.1 Sphingomonadales bacterium
GGGCCACCCCTCTGGCCCCCCCTCGGGCCACCGCTCCGACGACCGCCCCGGCAACCGTCCCCGCCTGCGGCGCCCGTCGCGGCTGCTCACCGCCACGGCGGGGCTTGGGCTGATCCTTGCGCTTGGCGCGGCCGCCCCGCTGGTCGCGCCGCACGATCCAGAGGCGGTCAACCTGATCGCGCGGCTGAAGCCGCCGGTCTGGCAGGCCGGAGGCACCTGGCACTTCCCGCTGGGCACCGATCAGATCGGACGGGACATCCTGTCGCGCTGCCTGCACGGTATCCGCACCTCCTTTGCGATTGCCGCGCTGGGGCTGGTCTTCTCGGCCTGCCTTGGGATCGGGATCGGCATTGTCGCCGGTCTTGGCGGCAGCTGGGTTGACCGGGTGCTGATGACCATCGTCGATGTGTTCATCTCTTTGCCCAACCTGCTGCTGATGCTGTGCGGCATCGCCGTGCTGGGGACACAGACCTGGGTTCTGGTCGTCATGATCGGGCTGGTGAAATGGGAGGGCTATGCCCGGCTGGTGCGCGGGCAGGTGCTGTCGATCCGCGAACAGGGCTATGCCGAGGCGGCCCAGGCGCTGGGGGCCGGGCCCTGGACGGTGGCGCTGCGCCATATCCTGCCCAACCTCGCCTCGCCGCTGATCGTGATCCTGACCCTTGCCTTTCCCGGCGTGCTGCTGATGGAGGCGGGGCTGTCGTTCCTCGGGGTTGGCGTGCAGCCGCCGGTGGCCTCGCTCGGGCGGATGATCGGCGACGGGCGCGACTATCTGATCAACAGCTGGTGGGTGTCGGTCATACCCTCGGTCGTGATCGTCACCATCACCCTGCTGTTCCAGATCATCGGCGATGCGCTGCGCGACCGGCTGGACGCCTGGCGCAATGACTGAGCCGCTGGTCCGGATTGCCGGCCTGCGGCTTGGCTTCGAGACCGGCGCGGGCCGGGTCGAGGTGCTGCGCGGCATTGATCTGGAGATCGCATCGGGCGAGGTTCTGGCGCTGGTGGGCGAGAGCGGATCGGGGAAGTCTGCCTTGGGGCGGTCGATCCTGAACCTGCACGCGCCGCCCTTCGTGCCGGACCGGGCGCATATGGCCGGTTCGATCCGGCTGCGGGGCGAAGAGGTGCTGGGGGCGGGGTCAGAGCGGCTGCGCCGCCTGCGCGCGACCGGGGCCGCGCTCATCTCGCAAGAGGCGCTCTCGGGGCTGAACCCGGTCGTCCGCGTCGGCGCGCAGGTGGCAGAGGCGGCGCGGGCCGCCGATCCGGCACGGACGCCCGATGCGGCGCGGCGCGCGGCGCATGCCATGCTCGAGGCGGTGGGGCTGGGCGGCGGCCCGGGGCAGCGGCCCGTCTGGCGCGCCTATCCGCATGAGTTGTCGGGCGGGCAAC
>JACXUS010000172.1 GCA_014763785.1 Sphingomonadales bacterium
CAAGCATACTTTCTGCACCAAGGCGCCCGAAGCCAAGCCCGGACAGTTGCGCCGAAAGAAAACCGTTCTGCACAGCCGACTTCTTCAGCGGCCTGTTAGGCGCGCAGCGCCGAGATCGACCGGCTGCAAGCCAAGAGCGATTACGATCTGGCCCGGATGGGCCTGACCCGCGAGCGCATCGTCGCGCATGTCTTCCGCGACCGGTTCTGTTTCTGAGCGCGGCCCACCCCTGACCCCCGTCCTGCCCTGCGGCGGGGCAGGGCTTCCGGCGCAGTGATCTGCCCCAAGGCCGCGCCCGGTTCCGACGTCCTCGGCCGACGCCCGGGCAACCCCGGGTTGTGCCCATTTCGCTTGCACCGCGCCGCGTCGCGGCCGATACTTGGCCATCCATCGTGCGCTGAGGAGGGCCAGATGCCGAACACCGTCGCCATCCCGTCTGCAGTGCCCGGAGCGCTCCCCGGGCTGATCGACGTTCAGGGCGATCTCGTCCTTGCGGCGCTCTGCGTGGGGCAATTCCGCGCCCCCTGTCAGATCGAGGCCGACCGGCTCTTCGTTCAGGCCGATGAGGCGCTGGTGCAGGCGCTGCGCGCGCTGGGTCTGACGCTGCAGGCCGCGAACCTCGACAGCTTCACCCCCGCGCCGCTCTTCGCGCCCGACCCGGGCTTTGCCGCCCGCGAGGCGCGCCGTCATGCGCATATCCATGTCTCGCGCCAGCATGATGACGAGGCCCTCGACGAGAATGAGGCCCCCGGCGCGAACGCCTGAGCCGGGCGGGGCGGGCAAGCGCCGAGGGCCGGGAACGGCGGGGCGTGGGGCGGTAATGGCGGACCGTTGGCCTTTCTCCGCAGACCGCTGGCCGATAATCGCAGACCGCTGGCCGATAATCGCAGACCGCTGGCCGGTGACCGCAGGCCGCGGGGCGATCGCGCCCCGGGGCCGTGCTCAGACCGTCTCGGGCAGCGGGCGCCCCTCGGCGGCAAGCTGCTCTTCGAGCTGCGTCAGGCGATTGCGGAACCGCGGCCCGCTCATCCGCGAGAGCACATTGCGGCACAGCACCGCCTCGAGCCAGGGCCGCCCGCGGGCATTGCATTGCCCCGCCAGCGTCCACAGATGCCGCCGGTGATTGCGCCGCGCGCGATAGAGCGACCAGAAGGTCGCCGTGTCGAATTCGCCCGCGGCCGCCGCCTCCAGCATCGCATCGAGCACGTTCATTTCGCTCAGCAACCGCGCGACATCGGCGCCAAGATAGCGGCATTGCAGCAATTCGACCGGCGCGCGCGCGAACAGCGCGGCATGCATCGCATCGGCGCTCTGCGCGGGGTCGAAGATGACAAAGGCCCGGCCCAGCCCCTCGACCATCTGCGGGGCAAACCCGTAGCGGTCGGTGAAATTCATCCGCCGATGCGCGCGGAAGCGCTCGTCCCAGCCGGTGACCCGCGGATCGAGCGTCGCTTGCGGCTGCACCGCGATCAGCGTGGCGCCGGGCGCCGCCACCGCATAGGCCGCCGCCGCATAGCCGCAGCCCGGGCCCGCGCCATAGAACACGACGCGGTCGAAATCCTCGAAGAAGGCCTCATCCACCAGCCGGTCGAAATAGGCATAGATCGCCGGATCGCGGAACCAGCTGTCCTCGTCGGCGATCAGGGTCAGGCTGGAATGCCCGGCCTCGCGCGCAAGGCTGTAGCCCAGCGGCATCTGCTCCTCGCGGGCGCGGATCGCGGCGCGGGTCTCGAAGCTGACGATCAGGACCGGCCCCTCATCCGAGAAGAAGGCCGCATGCCCGCCCCCGAGCGGCTCGAAATAGCCCAGCTCGTCGCCCAGCTCCTCGAGACGCGCGCGCCAGGCGCTTTCGCTCATCTCCGCCATCATGCCCCCAGTCATAGCCTGACCATCCATTGCCGGTCCTCCCTGAGACCAGCGTGGTGACTAATGGTTAACCTACCACTAACGATATGGGGCGGAAACGCGGCAGTCTTAAGTAATTTTGCGAATTTGTTACAGCTCGGGCATCAGTCGGCGCCCGGGTCGCGCATTGTTTCCGTTCCGTCACCGACGGCCTGCGCCGCTTGCGCCAGCCGCAGCATCCGAGCGGCGGCCGCGGGCGGCAGGGGCCGCGCCGGGGGCGTCAGCATCAGCCGGCCAAAGAGCTGGCGGAACTCGTCCTGCATCAGCAGCGCCGCGATCCGCGCCCGCCGCCACGCAACGCCCCGCTCATGCAGCCGCGCGAGCGTCGCATCCGCCATCAGCCGCGCCCGGATCGCCCCCGCGGGCCCGTCATAGCGGCGGATGCTCGGGTCTTCGACCGTGCAGAAATTCCGCTCGGTCCAATAGGACATGTCGAAGGTCGCGGCCTCGCGATTGGCCCGCCCGCGGTCGCATTTGACCAGATAGCCCTCCATCGAGCCGAGCGCGTAATGGTTGAGCTGCGCCAGCGCGTAGCTGTCCTGCCCGAGCGGGGTAAAGAGCCGCTGGCGATGATAAAGTGCGGGCAGTTCGCGCCCCGATCCGTCGAACCAGCGCTGCGCCCCCATCCGCGCGGGATCGGGGGCGCGGGGGCGGTGCACGCCGAGCTTGCCGTAGCTGCCATCATTGCGAAACAGCGTCTTGATCATCGCCGCGCGCCAGGGCCAGGTCATGCCCGCGGGGGCTGCGCGGGGGAATTGCGCGGTAACGGGGTGGTCGGCAAATTCGACCACGCCGCAATTGCCAAAAAGCCGCCAGGTCAGGGGGATGGCCGTCGCCTCGGGCAACGCCGCGATCAGCGCGCCCAGGGTGCCGTCGCCCACATGGATGGTCACGAATTCATCGACATCGAGCACCATCACCCAATCCGCGCGCGCCGTCAGCGGATGGCGGTCGGCGGCCTTCAGCGCGGCCCATTGCGGCCCTTGCGGCCAGGGGCCGGGGTTCGGCTGATGGGTGATCTCGCCCATCGCGGCGAGGCGGTCGAGCATCTCGGCCGTGCCATCGCTGCAATCGTTGGAAAAGACCAGAAAATCGGTGAAGCCCACCGCGCGGTGATGCGCCAGCCATTCGAGCAGGAACGCGGCCTCGTTCTTCACGGTCAGGATCGCCAGCGCGCGCATCTATTGGGCCCCTTCGGTTGTGGTGAGCCGCTCGGCAAAGGCCGCCCATTCGGGATCTGCGAGCAGCGCCGCGATCCGCGCCCGGTGCCAGTCGCGGGCCTGATCCTCAAGCCGCGCCAGCACCGGATCGGCGCGCAGCTGCGCAAGCCACCCGGCCACAGCCTCATCATAGCGGCGGATCGCGTGATCCTCGGTTTCATTATGCTGGAAGCGCTGCCAATAATGCAGGCCCATATCCTCGCCGGTGTGATTGACCCGGCCGCGGTCGCGCTTCACCAGAAAGCTGTCGCGCGACCGCAAGGCATAGTGGTTGAGCTGCGCCGCAGCATAATCGGTGCGCGGCATCATTGGGCCGCGGCCCTTGCGCCAGGCGCCGCCCCCCGCCATGCGCCAGTCGAACTCCACCCCCTCGCGCGGATGCGGGCGGTGGATGCCGATGCGCTGCACCTCGGGCAGGCGGCGAAACAGGCATTTGACGAAAGCCGCGCGGGGCGGCACCTCGCAGCGGGTGAATTGCTGTGTGACCGGCGCGGGGTCATAGCCCACGACCCCGCCCGAGCCGAAGATCCGCCAGCTGACGCCGATCACATCGGCCGGGGCGCTGGCGGCGATCAGCGCGGCGAAGCTGCCATCGCCCAGATGGATCGTCAGGAATTCATCGGCATCGCAGACGAAAAGCCACTCGGCCCCGGTCACCTCTTCATACCAACGCGCCTGACGCAACGCGGTGCGCTGGATGCCGCCATGGGACCAGTTCTTCGTCGCATGCGGGCGCACCAGACCCATCTCCGCCAGCCGCGCCAGCATCGCGGGCTGGGGATCGGCGCAATCATTATGCGCGATGAACAGGTGATCCGCGCCAAGCGCCTTGTAATGCGCCACCCATTCCAGAAGGAAGGCGCCCTCGTTCTTCATTGTTGTGATGACCGTGACCCCGCCCATCGGCTCACCCGTGGCGGGCCGGGTCTGCCTCCGGCGGGAGTATTTGGACCAAGAAGAAACACAGGCCCCGCGCGAATGACGGCTGTTTCTTCTTGGCGAAAATACTCCCGCCGGAGGCATCCGACGCCGCAGTGGGCGCGGCCCCGGGGCGGGCGCGCGCGCTCAATGTTCCGCCTCGCCGCCGTGATCGACTGTGAAGAACGTGTCGGGCCCGACGGGGCGGGTGTGGAAATCCTGCGGAATCACATCGGGGCCCGCGTTGAACACATTCGAGCCGAAGACATGCAGCATCCGCGAGAGCGCCTCGAACCGCTCCGAGGTCAGATCGCGATAGAATTTCTCATAGTTCTCGGTCGCGCGCAGCTCGGCGATCTTGGCCCGGTGGCAGGCGACCGAATGGGCATGCGCGGCGGCGATCTCGGGGTCGGCCATCAGCCGGTCATATTCGGCGCGCGCGCGCGGGATCATCCGCTGGATCGAGCGCTCCTCGACCGCGTTGTGGTTCATCCGGAACCAGTAGTTCAGCCCCTGATCGCGGTCGACATGGTTGACGCGCCCGCGGTCGCGTTTGACCAGAAAGCTCTCGGCCGAACGCACGGCATAGTGGTTCAGCTGCACCCAGTCATAGCCATAGGTCTCGGTGGTCGAGCGCCAGCCGTTGCGGAACATCTCGCGCGGCATCGGGCGACCCGAGCCGTTGAACCATTTCACCTGATCCCAGAGGTCGGGCACCAGACCCTTGGGCCGGTGAACGCCGAGCTTCTTGTAGATGTCGATATTGCGAAACAGCGTCTTGAAGCCCCAGGCCTGATGCGGCTTGCGCACCAGTTCCGGCGCGCAGGTGGTGAATTGCTCGAGCAGGAAGCGGTCCTCATACTCATGCACGTCGCAATTGCCAAAGAGCCGCCAGGTGAGGCTGATCATATTCGCCTCGCCCATCGCGGTATAAAGGGCGCGCAGCGTGCCATCGCCGATCTTCACATCGATGAATTCATCGATATCCATGCAGATCGCCCAGCCCGCGTTCTTGATCACCGGCTCGCTTTCCGCCGCCTGCAGCGCGGCGTGCTGGGGCTTGAGTTCCCCGCCCGGCACCCAAGGGTTCACCCGGTGCTGGCAGAGGCCCTTCCTTTGCAGCAGCTCCAGCATCGTATCGGTGCCATCGGTGCAATCGTTTGTATAGACAAGGAAATCATCGACCCCGATCGCCCGGTGATAGGCGATCCATTCGAGGATGAAGGGCCCCTCGTTCTTCATTGTGGTGACGATGGCGGTGCGCCCGGCCTCGATGGCGCGCTTGGGCGCGGGCTTGGCCTTCGACACCGGCGGGCGGATGGGCTTCGCGCCCCATGTCTCGGTCGCGATCTCGATCAGCTGGGGGTTTTCGACGAGCGAGGTTTTCGGCGCGAGCTCTGAGGCCGCGCGCTCGGGCACCCGGATCGCCATCGCGCGCCAGAAGCCTTGGGCGGTGTTCGGATCGGGCTTGGCATAGGCGACCCGCGCCGGGCGCCAGGTGTTCATCAGCCCCGCCTTGGCCGGTGCCAAGCCCCAGCGCGCAATGCCGCGGCGCGCGTCGAATTGCTGGCAGATATGATCGGCAAAGCGCGCCTCGGCGCCCTCGCGCACCCGCCACGGATAGATCCGCCGCCCGACGAGCAGCACGACGCCCGAGCGCGCATCAGTGGCCGCATCAAAGGCGCTCGCCCGGCCGATCTCATGCGGCATCAGGTAATCGGTGACATCGAGCGTCAGCACCGCCCGCGCCCGCGCCAGAAACCGCCATTTCGCGATCTCGAACACGAGGCCCTGACCCAAAGGCGCGCGCCACAGGTCCGCCTCGGGCACCTCCATCCGGTCTTTGCCGGGGGCATCGGGGGCGAGGAAGGGGTGATTCTCGGGGCCCTCGCCGGGCTTGCCAAGCGGCACCGGGCTTTCGAGGATCGCGACCCGCATCGGCAGCTCACGCGCGGCAAGGCCCGCCTCGAGCGCCGCGGCAAAACCCGCCGCATCGCCCGCGGCAGAGCCCGGCGGGCAGCGGTTCAGGATCACCGCGCCTTGCGCACCATGCTGATCGTGATGCCAGCTGAGCCAGTCAAGCACCTGATCCACGCTTTCCTCGAGCCGCTGGCCGAACAGGCAGTTCAGCCCCTCGAACAGCGCCCAATCCGTGCCGTCCGGCACGATC